>NZ_JBPVWS010000005.1:0-252706 GCF_053470365.1 Stutzerimonas tianxiuensis
ACCTCCCAGTCACCAGCGTGGCCACCACAGCCAAGCTGGTTGCGCTTGCGCGCAACGCGCCATGCCTGGCGCACCAAAAAGAAACCCCGCCACATGGACGGGGTTGATCATCAGCCTGAACGCCCTGGCTGCCCAGGGCATAACGCCTCATCTCATTGATCAGATAGCGCCGCGTTTGCGCATCAGATCGATCACCTGCTTGGCGCTCTCTTCGACCGTAAGCGACTCCGTGTCGATCACCAGATCAGCATTTACCGGCACATCGTAGGGGAAGGATTCGCCTGGGATGTTGTCGCCGCCAGCCGCGTACAACCCCTGCGGATCGCGCTGCTGGCAGGTCTGCGGAGAAGCCTGAACATACACGGTGATAGCCCGGCCGCTGCCGATCAGCGCCTTGGCCTGCTCACGCCCTTCTGCATCCGGAGCGACAAACGCAGCCAGGGTCAGCAGACCGGCCTCATTGAACTGACGCGCCACGTGGGCGGCACGGCGCCAGTTTTCGGTACGGCCCGCACGATCCTGCGGGAGACCTTTGTTCAGGTCGTGGCGCAGGTTCTGGCCATCCAGCACATACACGGCGCGGCCCATGTCGAACAGCTTGCGCTCGACCGCATAGGCCAGGGTGCTCTTGCCGGCACCGGACAAGCCGGTGAACAGCACGGTTGCCGGCTGCTGACCGAAACGGCTTGCACGCTCTTCGGTGGAGACATGAGCCAGCGCACCGTGGTGCCCGAATGAGCCGTGGGCGACCGGGTCGGCAATGATCATGCCCGCGCCGACAGTACCGTTGGTGAGGCGGTCGATGATGATAAACGACCCGGTAGCGGGGTTCCTCGCATACCCGTCCAGCGCGATCGGCGCGTCGAGGCTGACCTTGACCCGCCCGATCTCGTTCAGTTGCAGGCTACTGGCCGGGCCATGCTCCAGCGTGTTCACGTCAACCCGATGAGTGATGCTGGCAATCGAGCCCGGTACATAACTGGTGGCACGTTTAATGTCGTATTTCTTGCCCGGCAGCATGGGCTCTTCGGCCATCCACACCAGCATGGCGTCGAAGCTGTCCGTGATGCGCGGTTGGTTGTCGGCGTGCACGAGCATATCGCCGCGCGACACATCGATCTCGTCTTCAAGCGTCAGCGTGATGGCTTCGCCCGGAGTCGCCTGCTCCAGCTCGCCGTCAAACGTGACGATGGATTTGACGGTGCTGCGCTTGCCGGACGGCAGTACCACCACCTCGTCACCCTTGCGCACGATGCCGCTGGCCAGTGTGCCAGCGAAACCACGGAAGTTGAGGTTGGGACGATTGACGTACTGCACCGGGAAGCGCAGGTCCTCGAAGTTGCGGTCGCCCGCGATCTCGACGCTTTCGAGAATCTCCATCAGCGGCTGCCCTTCATACCAGGGCGCGCGCTCGGAACGGTTGACCACGTTGTCACCCTTGAGCGCGGACATCGGCACAAAGTGCAGCGACGACGGTTTGAGCTCGATACGCTCGGCAAAGGCCAGGTAGTCGGCCTTGATGCGCTCGAATACGGACTGGTCGAAGTCCATTAGGTCCATCTTGTTGATGGCCACGACGATGTGCTTGATGCCCAGCAGCGAGGTAATGAAACTGTGCCGCTTGGTCTGGGTCTGCACGCCGTAGCGGGCGTCGACCAGGATGATCGCCAGGTCGCAGGTCGAAGCGCCGGTCGCCATGTTGCGCGTGTACTGCTCATGGCCGGGGGTGTCGGCGATGATGAACTTGCGCTTGGCGGTGGAGAAATAGCGGTAGGCGACATCGATTGTGATGCCCTGCTCGCGCTCGGCCTGCAGGCCGTCGACCAGCAACGCCAGGTCGACGTCATCGCCCGTAGTGCCGGATTTCTTCGAATCGCGGGTGATGGCTTCAAGGTGATCTTCATAGATCATCTTTGAGTCGTGCAGCAGGCGCCCGATCAGGGTGCTCTTGCCGTCGTCGACGTTGCCGCAAGTCAGGAAGCGCAGCAGCTCTTTGCGCTCGTGCTGGGCCAGGTACGCGAGGATGTCCTCGCTGATCAAATCAGACTGATGAGACATGGTGCAGAATCCTTAGAAGTAGCCCTGACGTTTCTTTTCTTCCATCGAACCTGCGCCATCGTGGTCGATGACGCGGCCCTGACGTTCGGAAGTACGCGTCAGGAGCATTTCCTGGATGATTTCCGGCAGGCTCGATGCAGTCGACTCCACCGCACCGGTCAGCGGGTAGCAGCCGAGGGTACGGAAGCGAACCATGCGCTTCTCGATGCGCGCCTTTTCCTCATCGGTGAGGTGCTCGAGGATGCGCTCGTCGTCGATCATGATCAGGGTGCCGTTCTTCTCGATGACTTCGCGCTCGGCGGCGAAGTACAGCGGCACGATTGGGATCTGTTCCAGATAGATGTATTGCCAGATATCCAGCTCCGTCCAGTTCGACAGGGGGAAGACGCGGATGGATTCGCCCTTCTTCACGTTGCCGTTGTAGACGTTCCAGAGTTCCGGGCGCTGATTCTTTGGGTCCCAACGGTGCTTGTTGTCACGGAAGGAGTAGACACGCTCCTTGGCACGGGACTTCTCTTCGTCGCGGCGAGCGCCGCCGAAAGCGGCATCGAAACCATGTTTGTCCAGCGCCTGCTTGAGGCCCTCGGTCTTCATGATGTCGGTGTGCTTGGCGCTGCCGTGAGTGAACGGATTGATGTCTTGCGCCACGCCATCCGGGTTGATGTGCGTGATCAGGTCCAGATCCATCTCGTTGACCATCTGCTCGCGGAAGCGATACATCTCCTGGAATTTCCAGCGGGTATCGACGTGCATCACCGGGAACGGCAGGCGCCCGGGGAAGAAGGCCTTGCGCGCGAGATGCAGCATCACGGCCGAATCCTTGCCGATGGAATAGAGCATCACTGGGTTGTCGAACTCGGCGGCCACCTCACGGATGATGTGGATGCTTTCCGCCTCCAGCTGTTTCAGATGCGTCAGTTTGTCGACCATGGCTACTCACGAATTTTGCAGGTGGGACGGCCGGCACGGCCGGAACGAGGGCGCAACTTTAACACGGCATTAGATTCTAATCAGGACGCCACTTAGATCTAAATGCTCTAGCTTTATGCCGGGCAAAACCCTGCCTCAGTTGCACTTCAACCAGCGCCTCAACCTTCCATAGCGCCGATCACGCGGGGTTTGGGCAATCGATGAACAGATGCTCGATGGCAAACCGCTTCGCCAGATACTCACCCAACGCCTGCACGCCGTAACGCTCAGTGGCGTGATGGCCGGCGGCAAAAAAACTCAGCTCATTTTCGCGCGCGATGTGCGCCGTCGGCTCTGAAATTTCTCCCGTCAGGTACGCATCGACGCCTGCTGCTACCGCTTGGTCGATATAGCCCTGTGCGCCACCGGTGCACCAGGCGACCCGCCTGATCAAGCCAGGGCCTTCGACCATCACCGGCTCACGTCCGAGCGCGCTTTGAATCCGCCGCATGAACTCGACAGGCGCGAGGGGCGTATCAAGGGAACCGACAAGCCCGACCGAACGAGGATTATCCGGCTCCAGCGCACCCTCGACAGTCAACCCAAGCAGGCGAGCCAGCTGCACGTTATTGCCGACCTCCGGATGAACGTCGAGCGGCAGATGGTAGGCCAGCAGGCTGATGTCATTGCAGAGCAGCGTTTTAAGCCGGCGTTGCTTCATACCCACTAGACGTGGGTCTTCGTTCTTCCAGAAATAGCCATGGTGCACCAGCACCACATCGGCGTTAGCCTCGACCGCGGCATCGAGCAGCGCCTGACTGGCTGTCACGCCACTGACGATTCGCCGAACCTGGGGACGCCCCTCTACCTGCAGGCCGTTGGGACAATAGTCGGGAATCTTTGCGGCGTTCAGGAATCGGTCGGTTTCATCGACCAGGGTGGTCAGCGCGACGGCCATGCAGTCGTTCTCCTATGGGATCAGTGAATCGAAGTGGGTTCATCGGCGAATAGCAGACGGGACAAACAGCAGATATGTTGCGGATTAAGCATTCCACAGGTCGCGTTGCAGTTTTGCCGCCGGCAAGGCTGCATTTCACGGCCAGCTTCGTATAATGCCGCCACCTTAAGAGGCGCTCTTGCCTTCCGCAACCTGTCCGGACTTCCCATCGCGATGATCAATGCCCTGCGTTTTTTTGGCTGGCCGTTGCTGGCAGGCCTGCTAGTGGCCCTGCTGATCATTCAGCGTTACCCACATCTGGTTGGGCTTGGCGCCGAGCCGGATTACAGCCTGCAGCAAGCACCGCTGATCGGCATCCCCCAGCAAGGCCCCTACTCCTACGCCAATGCGGTCAGCAGCGCTGCGCCCGCAGTGGCTAATCTCTACACCACCAAGGTGATCGATAGCGCCAGCCAGCCGCCGATGCTCAAGGACGATCCGCTGTTTCGGCGCTTCTACGGGGACAACCTGCCGCGTCAACGTCGCATGGAATCAAGCCTGGGTTCGGCAGTGATCATGAGCCCGGAGGGCTACCTGCTCACCAACAACCATGTGACGGCGAATGCCGAGCAGATCGTCGTGGCCCTGCGCGATGGCCGGGAGACGCTTGCCCGAGTGATCGGCAGCGACCCGGAAACTGATCTTGCGGTGCTCAAGATCGACCTGGCAAAGCTGCCTGCGATAACCATCGGACACTCAGACGGCATCCGGATCGGGGACGTGACGCTGGCAATCGGTAACCCGTTTGGCGTTGGGCAAACCGTGACGATGGGCATCATCAGCGCGACCGGCCGCAACCAGCTTGGCCTCAATACCTACGAGGATTTCATCCAGACGGACGCAGCGATCAACCGCGGTAACTCGGGAGGCGCACTGGTGGACACTGCAGGTCAACTGATTGGTATCAATACCGCGATCATTTCCGAGTCCGGCGGCTCGCAAGGCATAGGATTTGCCATCCCGGTGAAGCTCGCCATGGACGTGATGAAGTCCATCATCGAGCACGGCCAGGTCATCCGCGGCTGGCTCGGCGTGGAGGTGCAATCGCTCACACCGGAGCTGGCTGAATCTTTCGGTCAGGCCGGCCGGCCCGGGATCGTGGTGGCCGGCGTGTATCGGGATGGGCCTGCTGAGCGCGCCGGCCTGCTGCCGGGCGACCTGATCCTCAGCATTGATGGGCACCAAGCCAGCGACGGTCGCAGCTCGATGAACCAGGTTGCCCGTGTGCGACCTGGAGACAAGATCGATATCGACATTCTGCGCAACGGCAAGCCGCTGACGCTGACGGCCGAAGTGGGCATGCGGCCACTGGTGGAGAAAACTCCGCAGTAACCGCCTGTTCGGCCAAAGCGGTCACTGTCGCTAATCGCACTCGACGCTCCTCAAATAGGTTTCTTCGAGCTGCCACAAAGCGAAACCCTTAGCGCCGCCTCAACAGGGTAGAGAGGCCGCCGCAGGAGCTCGATACGCTCTTGCAATTACCTTATTGCCCGGTTTCTGCACCGAGCACAAGGCTCGGAGACAGCGAGCCGCGCTGCAATCGCCACCGACCAGAGGCAGGCGCTGCAAGCAACACGAGGCTCGCAGCGCGCACGGGTTAGCCGATGCGCTTTAGCGCATCGAGCAATGCCTGATTTTGCTCCGGCGCCCCGACACTGATCCGCAGAAACTGGTCGATTCGCCCCATCTTGAAATGCCGCACGATGACGCCGTGCTCGCGCAGCCCGGCCGCCATCGCAGCAGCATCGTGCTGCGGATGGCGCGCGAAGATGAAGTTCGCCGCCGAGGGCAGTACCTCGAAGCCCAACGCCTGCATTGCCACCGTGACAGCCTCACGACTCGCAATTACCTGCTGACAGGTTTGCTCGAAATAGGCGCGATCTTCGAATGCAGCCGCTGCGCCAGCAATGGCAATACGGTCTAACGGATAAGAGTTGAAACTGTTCTTGATCCGCTCCAGCGCCTCGATCAGATCCGGATGCCCTACCGCCAGACCGACTCGCAGCCCTGCCAGGGAGCGCGATTTGGAAAGCGTCTGGGTGACCAGCAGGTTCGGGTAGCGGTCCACTAGCGCGATTGCTGACTCACCGCCAAAGTCGATGTAGGCCTCGTCGACCACAACCACCGAATCGGGGTTTGCCTGCAGCAGCTGCTCAATCGCCTCAAGCGCCAGCAAGCAACCCGTCGGCGCGTTGGGATTGGGGAAAATGATGCCCCCATTGGGCCGGGCGTAATCGGCTACCTCGATCTGAAAACGGTCGTCCAGCGCGATGGTCTCGTAGTCGATGCCATACAGGCCGCAATAGACCGGGTAGAAGCTGTAGGTCACATCGGGGAACAGCAGCGGCTTGCCATGCTGGAACAGCCCGTGGAAAACGTGGGCGAGCACCTCGTCGGAGCCATTGCCGACGAAAACCTGATCAGGGCGAACGTGGTAGTAATCAGCAACAGCGCGCTTGAGGCGCTCGCCGTTCGGATCGGGATACAACCGCAGGTTGTCATTCAGCTCGGCCTGCATCGCTGCAAGCGCCTTGGGCGAAGGGCCGTAGGGGTTCTCATTGGTGTTGAGCTTGACCAGATTGGTCAGCTTTGGCTGCTCACCTGGCACATAGGGAACCAGCGCCTTGACGAAGGGGCTCCAGAATTTGCTCATCCGCCCTTCTCTCCTCAGAAAATGATCGATTTGCCGCCAGTGGAAGCGACGAACAGCTCCCTACCGGTCGGGCTGGCAAAACAGAACAAGCGAAGCCTCAACCGCTCCGCTTGGTTGCGACTCTCAGTTAGCCCTTGATTCGGTACTCGGCGCTGCGGGCGTGAGCGGTAAGCGACTCGCCGCGCGCCAGCACCGAGGCGACCTTGCCCAATTCTGACGCGCCTTCAGCCGAACAGTTGATGATCGACGAGCGCTTCTGGAAATCGTACACGCCCAAGGGTGACGAGAAGCGCGCAGTCCCCGACGTGGGCAGGACGTGATTCGGACCCGCGCAATAGTCGCCCAACGCCTCGGCCGTGTAGCGGCCCATGAAGATCGCCCCTGCGTGTCGAATCTGCGGCAGCCACGCATCGGGATCAGCCACCGACAGCTCGAGGTGCTCCGGCGCAATGCGATTAGCGACATCGATCGCTTGCTGCATATCGGCAACCTGAATCAATGCCCCACGCCCTTGCAGCGACGCGCGAGCGATCTCGCAACGCTCAAGGCTGGGCAGCAAACGGGAAATACTTTCAGCGACACGATCAAGAAAGGCTGCATCCGGACTGACCAGTATCGACTGCGCATCCTCGTCGTGCTCGGCCTGGGAAAACAGATCCATGGCGATCCAGTCGGGATCGGTCTGACCGTCGCACACCACCAGAATCTCGGAAGGGCCAGCGATCATATCGATGCCGACTTTGCCGAATACATGACGCTTGGCCGTCGCGACGTAGATGTTGCCTGGCCCGACGATCTTGTCGACTGGCGGCACGCTTTCGGTCCCGTAGGCCAGCGCCGCGACGGCTTGCGCGCCACCGATGGTGAATACCCGGTCGACGCCAGCGATGCACGCCGCTGCCAAGACCAGTTCGTTGATCTCACCGCGAGGCGTGGGGACCACCATCACGACTTCCGGCACCCCGGCAACCTTTGCCGGAATGGCGTTCATCAGTACCGATGAAGGATACGATGCCTTACCACCCGGCACGTAAAGCCCCGCGCGATCGAGCGGCGTCACCTTCTGACCAAGCACGGTGCCGTCTGCTTCGGTGTAGGTCCAGGAGTCCTGTTTTTGCTTTTCATGGTAGATGCGGACACGCTCAGCGGCGGCTTCCAACGCCTGACGCTGCGCCGGGCTGATCCGCGTCAGCGCAAGTTCAAGTCGTTCGCGCGGCAGTATCAGGTCAGCCATGGAGGCGACTTCAAGGCCGTCGAAGCGCTGGGTCAGCTCCACCAACGCGTCATCACCACGCTCGCGTACTGCCCTGATGATGTCCAACACACGCTGATTGACGCCATCATCAGACACGCTTTCCCAGCTCAGCAGATGATCCAGATGTCGCGCGAAATCGGGATCAGCAGCATTGAGTCGGCGGATGTCGATGGGAGCAGTCATAACGGGCCTCATGAAGGGATGAGTACAGCGATGGTCAGGCGCCCTAGACTAACAAGCCGACCGCGCGGGCACCTGAAAATTTAGGCTATGACGCGGATCGGCTGGCCGGCTGTGAACCGTCCGGCCTTTGATCAATCGTGGTGTGCAATGGCGCTCTGGAGCGCATCGATCAGGGCCTGGATGCGCGCATGCTGCATTTTCATCGAGGCCTTGTTGACCACCAGGCGCGAGCTGATCATTGCGATCAGCTCCTGAGGCTCCAATCCATTGGCGCGCAGCGTATTGCCGGTGTCGACAACGTCAATGATCTTGTCTGCCAATCCCACCAGCGGCGCGAGTTCCATAGAGCCGTAAAGCTTGATGATGTCGACCTGCCGCCCTTGCTCGGCGTAATAGCGCTTGGCAACGTTGACGAATTTAGTCGCGACCCGCAGTCGTCCCTTGGGCTCTGCTGCGCCGACCTTTCCGGCCGTCATCAGCTTGCAGTTGGCGATCCGCAGGTCGAGGGGCTCGTATAGCCCTTGGCCGCCGTATTCCATCAGCACATCCTTGCCCGCGACGCCGAGATCCGCTGCGCCGTGCTCGACATAGGTCGGCACATCGGTGGCCCGCACGATCAGCAGACGCACGTCGTCCTGCGTCGTCGGGATGATCAGCTTGCGGCTTTTTTCCGGGTTCTCGGTGGGTACGATACCGGCGGCCGCAAGCAACGGCAGGGTATCGTCGAGGATGCGGCCTTTGGACAGGGCGATGGTGAGCATTAACGGTTTATTCCTTGAAGCCTATTGATGGCGACCTTGGCAGCGGCCCGCACAGGTGCAGCAGGTCTCGGCCCTGGCCGCCAGCAGTGAGTCGGCGGCCTATTCCGGCAACTAGCCCGGGACGCGGCGAATCTTGGCGCCCAACAATTGCAGCTTTTCCTCGATGCACTCGTAACCGCGGTCGATGTGGTAGATGCGGTCGATCAAGGTATCGCCCTCAGCCACCAGGCCCGCGATGACCAGGCTCGCTGACGCGCGCAGGTCGGTCGCCATGACCGGAGCACCTTTAAGCTTGGGTACACCGGTCACAATAGCGGTATTGCCTTCGACGAGAATCTGCGAGCCCATGCGATTCATTTCGTAAACGTGCATGAAGCGGTTTTCGAACACGGTCTCGATAACTGTCCCAGTACCTTCAGCAACCGCATTCATGGCAATGAACTGCGCCTGCATGTCGGTCGGAAAAGCCGGGTACGGCGCTGTCCGGAGATTTACCGCTTTGGGCCGATTGCCCTTCATGTCGAGCTCGATCCAGTTGCTGCCAGTATCGATGTGGGCACCGGCCTCCTCGAGCTTGTGCAACACCGCCTCAAGCAAGGTTGCATCGGTGTCCTTGAGCTTTACCCGTCCGCCGGTAGCGGCAGCAGCCACGAGATAAGTGCCGGTCTCGATGCGGTCGGGCATCACGCTGTACCGGCCGCCCCCCAGACGCTTCACGCCGTCGATGGTGATGGTATCGGTGCCGGCGCCGGAGATCTGCGCCCCCATGGCGTTGAGGAAGTTGGCCAGGTCGACCACCTCCGGCTCACGCGCGGCGTTCTCCAGCACGGAACGGCCGTTGGCCAGTGCCGCGGCCATCATGATGTTCTCGGTACCTGTGACGCTGACGATGTCGAAGAAGAAGTGGGCACCGCGCAAGCCACCGGCTGGCGCCTTGGCTTTGATGTAGCCGCCCTCGACGTCAATCTGAGCGCCCATCGCCTCCAGACCGCGAATGTGCAGATCCACAGGACGCGAGCCAATGGCGCAACCGCCAGGCAGGGCCACTTCGGCTTCGCCGAACCGAGCCACCATTGGTCCCAGAACGAGGATCGAAGCCCGCATGGTCTTGACCAGCTCGTAAGGCGCGACCAGTGTCTGGATGCTGCTGGCGTCGACTTCAACGCTGAGTTTTTCGTCGATAACCGGTTGCACGCCCATGCGACCGAACAGCTCGATCATGGTGGTGATGTCGTGCAGGTGCGGCAAGTTGCACACGGTCACCGGGGTGTCGGCCAGCAAGGTAGCGGCCAAAATCGGGAGAGCCGAGTTCTTCGCGCCGGAGATGCGAATCTCGCCATTGAGGCGGGCACCGCCGGTAATGATCAATTTATCCATGAATGTTCCCGTAACCCGCAGGCTCGAAGCACTGGCGAAGAAGAGCCGTGCGCGATATCAGCAATCGCACGCGGACGGAGAGATGCCTGTAGTGACCGGCAATCAGCTGCGCGCAAGCCAGTCGGCACGACTGAAGAATTTCATCGTAACGGCGTGGATGCTGCCATCCGCAATCCACGGATTCAGATGTGCATAAATTTGCTGCTGACGCTTGACCGGGCTCAGGCCTGCCAATTCGTCGCTGATCACATTCAACTGGAAGTTGCAGCCCTCGCCTTCGACTTCCACCTGAGCGCCTGAAAGTTTTTCTTCCAGGAAATTCTTAACTTCT
This sequence comes from Stutzerimonas tianxiuensis, assembly GCF_053470365.1. NCBI lineage: Bacteria > Pseudomonadati > Pseudomonadota > Gammaproteobacteria > Pseudomonadales > Pseudomonadaceae > Stutzerimonas > Stutzerimonas tianxiuensis. The sequence continues at coordinate 10,525 of NZ_JBPVWS010000005.1, forward strand.
ACGGCCTGCATGTTCAACCTCGATCGGCGCCGGACGCGCACGGCCGGCCATCATACAAAAAAGCCCAGAGACTGCGAACCCCGCAGCCACGCTGGCTGACGAAGCCGCATATCAGTCGAGCGTTTCGGCATCGGCGTCACGCCGCTGCGGATGCCGGCTGGCTGGCGTTACAGCGGGGAAGCGGGATGACGCGAAGCGCACCACCAGGATAGCCACCGCCAGCAGCAGGATAGCTCCGGAAATATAGACGACCCCCATGTCCGGACGGTGATGGTGCGAGACGTCGGAGATCAGCAGCCGGGTCAATGCGGTGATCGCCACATAGATCAAGAACCGCACCGGCATGTGGTTGGTCTTGAAATAAATACCCACCATCGCACCGAGTTCGAGATAGATGAACAGCAGCAGAATGTCATCAACGCTGATGCTGCCTTTTTCCACCATGCCCAGAAACGCGACTAGACCAGCCCAGGCGGTCACAGCTCCAATCGCGAACAGCGACAGGTAGTGGAAGGTCTCGACCAGAAGATTACCCAGCGACTCAGCGGCCGAATGCACCTTGGCCCGCGTCGATTCCGCCCAGCGCAGCAACATCAGACAGCTCCCTCTGTTTCGCTCTCAAATGAAAAAACATCAAGCAAACCGGACACCCGGGCGAGCTCCCGCATATCTCCAGGCAGCCCGGTAACGACGAGCTCATCGCCCTGTTTCTGCGCGTCGCGCGTGAAAGCCAGCAGCAACGACAAGCCGACACTGCTGGATCGCTCAACCGCACTGCAATCAACCGAGATACGTGTGCCCTTGGCCTGACGAATCAGTGCCTGGCCTTGCCGTCGAAGAGCCGGGCCGGACTGGTAGTCAAGCACGCCGGCCAGGCGAAGCTCACCGCCAGCGCCTCGCTCAACCCGCCCGTCACTCATCGCCCGCCGCCCGTTGGCCCGCCTCGGTGTCCTTGGCGCGCGCCACCACCTCGGACCAGCCATCGATGGTCTTGTCCAGGTCGCCGTCGTTCTTCTGCATGGCGTCGGCAAATTGGTCACGGAACAGTTTGCCAATGTTGATGCCGTTGATGATCACGTTGCGAACCATCCAATTGCCGCCATGATTGACCATGGTGTAGGAGACCGGATAGATCTCACCCTGGCGACCGGTCACCTCCATGCCGACACTGGTGCGCTCGGGATCCTGCCTGCCACTGGCGGGCAGGACCTTGATCTGCTGATTGTTGTATTCCAGCAACGCGTTTCCATAGAACTGCATCAGACTGCGCTTGAAGTTTTCCTGGAAGCGCGTCATCTGCGCCGGAGTGGCATTGCGCGAGTACTTCACAGTCATGATGCTCCGTGAAATCCCTTCGGCATCCACCACCGGCCCGAGAATGTCGTTGAGCGAATCGTAGAACGCACTAGGGTCCTGTCGATACTGCTCCTTGTTTGCCTTGAGATCGGCAAGCAGTTCGTCGGTGGTCCGCTGGATCACCTCATGGGCGCTAGGCGCTGCCTGGACCAGCAGTGGAAAGGCCGCCAGCAGTACCAGCAAACCGCGACGCAGGGCAGTCATCATGGGGTTGCACCTCACTCTTTATTGACCGAATTGAGTAGAAACTTGCCGATCAGCTCTTCCAGCACCAAAGAGGACTGGGTATCGCGGATCGTATCGCCATCACCAAGCGTTTCTTCTTCACCACCGACGCTGATGCCGACGTATTTCTCGCCGAGCAACCCGGCCGTCAGGATCGAAGCGGTTGAGTCCGTCGGCAGGATATCGACGTCCTTCTGAACCTCCAGCGTGACACGTCCCGTATAGCTTTCGCGGTCCAGATCGATGGCGGTCACCTTACCGATGGTCACGCCAGCCATGGTGACCTTGGATCGGACACTCAGACCGGCAATATTGTCGAAATAGGCATAAAGCTTGTAGGTGTCGGTACTGTCGACGTTCAGGCCACTGACCCGCAGCGACAGCAACAGCAAGGCCAGAACGCCCGCCAGCAGGAACAGACCAACACCTATTTCCAGGGTGCGGATACGCATCAAAAATCTCCAAACATCAAGGCGGTCAGAATAAAGTCGAGGCCGAGCACGGCCAGCGAGGCATAGACGACGGTTCGTGTGGTGGCGCGACTGATGCCTTCGGAAGTGGGCTCGCAGTCATAGCCCTGAAACACCGCGATCCAGGTCACCACAACGGCGAATACCAGGCTCTTGACGACGCCGTTGAGCACGTCAGTGGCAAAGACAACACTGTTCTGCATGTTGGCCCAGAACGAGCCTTCGTAAACTCCGAGCCAGTCCACCGCAACCATAGCCCCGCCCCAGATGCCGACCACGTTGAAAATCAGGGTGAGCAATGGCAGGGATATGAAGCCGGCCCATAGTCGCGGTGCGACGATGTACTTCAACGGATCGACACCGATCATTTCCAGACTGGACAGCTGCTCGGTGGACTTCATGTTGCCGATTTCGGCTGCCAACGCGGATCCCGCGCGGCCGGCGAACAACAGCGCGGTAACCACAGGTCCCAGTTCGCGCAACAGCGTAAGCGCCACCATCTGGCCAACGGCCTGCTCAGAGCCATAGCTGCTGAGAATGCTATAGCCCTGAAGGGCTAGCACCATGCCGATGAACACACCGGAGACCACAACAATCGCAAGCGAGAGCACACCTACGGAATAGAGCTGCCGCACCAACAGCGAAAATCGATTATCCAGGCCACTGGGACCGAACAAGGCGTGAAAAAGAAACAGTGTCGCACGCCCTAGCGCTGCGACCACATTCATTCCACCCTTACCAACCAGACGGATCCGTTCGATCAAGGAACGCTTACGCATCGGTGCCTCGCAACAGATCATCGGCATACGCCGGCGCCGGAAAGTGGAAAGGCACCGGACCGTCCGCGGCCCCTTTCATGAACTGCCGAATCCGCGGATTGGTCGACTCGTGAAGCTCTGCCGGCGTGCCCTGCCCCAGTACCTGGGCGTCTCCAACCACATAGATGTAGTCAGCGATGCTCGCCGTTTCGGCCAAATCGTGGGAGACAACGATGCTGGTGATCCCCAGCGCGTCGGTAAGCAATCGAATCAACTGCACCAGAACGCCCATGGCGATGGGGTCCTGGCCCGCGAACGGCTCGTCGTACATCAGAATCTGAGGATCCAGCGCGATCGCGCGCGCCAACGCTACCCGCCGTTTCATCCCTCCCGACAGCTCTTCGGGCATCAGCTCGACCGCGCCGCGCAAGCCAACCGCCTGAAGCTTCATCAGAACGATGTCGCGGATCATCTCTTCAGGCAGTTTGGTATGAACGCGCAGCGGAAAGGCGACGTTTTCGAACACATCGAGGTCCGTGAACAAGGCGCCGCTCTGGAAGAGCACACCCATCTGCTTGCGCATGTCGAACAGCTCGCGGCGCGACAGCGTCGGCAAATTGGTGCCCGCCACCCAGACCTCGCCATGGGTCGGTTTGAGTTGGGCAGCGATCAGGCGCAGCAACGTAGTCTTGCCGCAGCCGGAAGGGCCCATGATGGCCGTCACCTTGCCGCGGGGAATGACTATGTCAACGTTATTGAAAATGCTCCGCTCACCGCGCTTGAAGGTGACACCCTTCAGCTCGACGGCGTTAGCGTTGGCGGCGCTCATTGGATCTCCTCGGATACAGCCTGCGAATCAGACGCCCTCCGCTCTTTCGGAGGTACTTCGCAGAGCCGTTTTTAGCGGCGCGAACTATAGCACCGCGCTATGGGCCTCCCAAGCCAGTCTCTGTATCGATGCATGAGCGAGCGCACATTTGTTCAGCCTGGGTTCAGTTACAGGCGCGACGATCAGCACGACGCTTTTCAGTGGGCAGTGCGAGGTTTGCCGCTATAATCCCGCGTTTTCATTCAGGCGATCACAGACATGAGCCAGAGCAGCCAGCTGATCGAGACTGCCCAGCGCACCATTCGCATGGAAATTGAGGCGGTGGAGCAACTCAGCACACGCATCGATGAACATTTCGTCAAAGCCTGCGAGCTCATCCTGCAGTGCAAGGGCCGCGTCGTTGTCGTCGGCATGGGTAAGTCTGGGCACGTCGGCAACAAGATCGCCGCCACGCTCGCCAGCACCGGCACCACGGCATTCTTCGTCCACCCAGCCGAGGCCAGCCACGGTGACATGGGCATGATCACGCATGACGACGTGGTGCTGGCCCTGTCCAATTCAGGGACCACCAGCGAAATCGTGACATTACTGCCGCTGATCAAGCGCCTCGGTATCACCCTGATCAGCATGACGGGCAATCCCGAGTCGGTGCTGGCCAAGGCGGCGGCGGTCAACATCGATGCGAGCGTCGCCATTGAAGCCTGCCCGCTGAACCTGGCACCGACTTCATCGACCACTGTCAGCCTGGTACTGGGTGACGCGCTGGCAATCGCGCTATTGGAAGCACGCGGTTTCACCGCCGAGGACTTCGCTTTTTCACACCCGGGCGGCGCATTGGGCAGACGCCTTCTGCTGAAAGTTGAGCACGTGATGCATGCTGGTGATCGTCTACCTCTGATCAGCCGCGGCACATCGCTGCGCGAAGCCTTGTTGGAAATGACTCAAAAAGGCCTCGGCATGACGGCGGTTGTGGAGGCAGACGGCCGCCTGGCCGGAATCTTCACCGATGGCGACCTACGCCGCACGTTGGACAAGGGCATCGACGTTCGCCAGGCAAGCATCGATCAGGTCATGACGCTTCACGGCAAGACAGCGCATGCCGACATGCTTGCCGCCGAAGCATTGAAAATCATGGAAGACAACAAGATCAACGCGCTGGTGGTGGTTGACGAAAACGACCGGCCAATCGGTGCGCTGAACATGCACGATCTATTGCGCGCAGGGGTGATGTAAGTGAACGATCTGCTACGACGTGCCCGCGACATTCGCCTGGCCATATTTGATGTGGACGGCGTGCTAACCGACGGCAAGCTGTACTTTCTTGTCGACGGCAGCGAATTCAAGACGTTCAATACCCTGGACGGCCACGGCATCAAGATGCTGATCAACTCCGGCGTACGCACCGCGATCATCAGCGGCCGCAAGACGCCTGTGGTTGAGCGCCGAGCGCAAAACCTGGGCATTCAGCACCTGTATCAGGGCCGTGAAGACAAGCTGGTGGCGCTCGACGAATTGCTCGGCGAACTCGGTCTCGACTACGCTGAAGTCGCCTACTTGGGCGATGACCTGCCTGACCTGCCGGTAATGCGCCGGGTAGGCCTTGGCATGGCGGTCGCCAGTGCCGATGCGTTCGTTCGCCAGCACGCCCACGGCGTGACAGCCGCTCGTGGTGGCGAGGGCGCGGCGCGAGAGTTCTGCGAACTGATCATGCGCGCCCAGGGCAATCTCGACGCGGCTCAGGCCGCTTACCTCTAGAGGCAACCATGCTAAGCAGGCTCCGCTTCCCCGCCATTCTGCTGCTGATCGCACTGCTTCTGGTCGCGATCGGCTACTGGAACGTTCGCCCTGAGAGCTTTATGCAGGAGGCGCCGATAACCGAGGGCATAGCGTCGCCCATTGACTTCTACGTCACCAATTCACGCACAGTCCAATACCAGCCGGACGGCAAGCGTAACTATGAGCTGACTGCGGAAAAGGTGGAGCATATCAAGGCCAGCGATGTCAGTTTACTGACCCGCCCGAACCTGCGCTCATTTCGCGGTTCCGGGCTGCCGTGGCAGGTCACCAGTGAACGCGGCGAGGTCGGCCCGCAAGGCAAGGAAGTCGAATTGATCGATAACGTCAAGGTCGAACGCAACGATGCCAAGGGGCGCCCGACCATCATCACTACCAGCCGGATGACCGTCCTTCCCGAGAAGGATTATGCCGAGACCCGGCAACCCGTTAGAATCGTCGCCGCAAACGGTGTGACGACCGCTACGGGCATGAAAGCGTATCTAGACGAAGGCAGGATGCTCCTGCTATCCAACGTAAGAGGCCAGCATGAGCTGCGTTAAGACCCTCCCCCTCCTGATCGGTTTAGGCATTTTTCTACTTGGCGCGAACGCCCACGCACTTCCCGAGGATCGCAACCAGCCTATCCGTGTTCAGGCCGATACCGCTGAGCTGGACGACCGGCAAGGCGTAGCCGTGTACCGCGGCGACGTGGTCATCACCCAGGGAACAATGAAGATCACAGGCGACACTGTGACCATCACTCAGAACCAGAATGGCGATGTCGAGGTGTTCACCTCCATCGGCAAACCTGCCTACTACGAACAGAAGCCAGCTGCAGACAAGGAGATCGTCAAGGCTTACGGCCTGACGATTCAGTATTTTGCCGCGAACGAACGCATCGTCCTGATCGACCAGGCCAAGGTCGTTCAGGAAGGCAATACCTTCGAAGGCGAGAAGATCGTCTATGACACCCAGCGACAGATCGTCAATGCTGGTCGCGCCACCAATACTGATGTCACCACACCCCGCCCACGCGTGGACATGGTCATCCAGCCTCGCAAGAAAGAGCCGGCAACGGAGCAGCCCGAGTAATGGCGATTCTCAAGGCCCAGCATTTGGCGAAGAGCTACAAGAGCCGTCAGGTCGTACGTGATGTCAGCCTGTCCATCGAAAGCGGACAGATCGTCGGACTGCTGGGGCCTAACGGCGCCGGCAAAACCACTTGCTTCTACATGATCGTGGGATTGGTCAAAGCCGATCAGGGCCGTGTACTGATCGACGACCAGGATGTGACGCACCTCCCCATGCATGGCCGTGCACGCGCGGGCATTGGTTACCTACCGCAGGAAGCATCGATCTTTCGCAAGCTTTCGGTCTCCGACAACATCATGGCCATCCTGGAGACGCGCAAGGACCTTGACCGCAACGGCCGCCAACAGGCGCTGGAAGGTCTGCTGCAGGAATTTCACATCCATCACATCCGCGACAGTCTCGGCATGAGCCTATCGGGTGGCGAACGGCGCCGCGTTGAAATTGCCCGCGCGCTGGCCACGGCGCCCAAGTTCATCCTGCTCGATGAACCCTTTGCCGGCGTTGACCCTATTTCGGTCGGCGACATCAAGCAGATCATCCATCATCTCAAGGCCAAGGGCATCGGCGTCCTAATCACCGATCACAACGTCCGCGAAACTCTGGATATCTGTGAAACCGCCTATATCGTGAATGACGGCCAGTTGATCGCCGAGGGCGATGCAGAGACCATCCTCGCCAACCAACTGGTGAAGGAAGTCTATCTGGGACACGAATTCCGACTTTGATAGCGGTTTTTTCTGCTCTACGCACCTACAGGGCTAGGCAAAGGCTTCGTTGCCAGGCATATAATTTGCTTACATCGGCGCGCGGCGCCAGCGAAATCGGAACAGGCGCGGTTGCGCCGGCAAACAAGGTTCGAAGTCCTCTGCCATGAAACCATCGCTAGTCCTGAAGATGGGCCAGCAGCTGACGATGACACCGCAGCTGCAACAAGCCATACGATTGCTCCAGCTATCCACACTCGATCTTCAGCAGGAGATTCAGGAGGCGCTGGATTCCAACCCCATGCTCGAGCGCGAAGAAGACGGAGAAGATTTCGATAACTCCGACCCGATGGCCGAGTCGATCGAAAAGAAAAGCGAAAGCCCGACGACCGACTCGCCCGAGCACAGCGAGCCCGACAATCATTACGAGGAGCCCATCAACACGGTGGAGAACCTCGAGGACGGCGATTGGGCCGACCGTATCCCCAACGAGCTTCCAGTCGACACCGCCTGGGAAGACATCTACCAGACCAGCGCCAGCAGCCTGCCGAGCAACGACGATGATGAATGGGATTTCACTACCCGCACATCATCAGGGGAAAGCCTGCAAAGCCACTTGCTCTGGCAGCTCAACCTCGCACCGATGAGCGACACCGACCGTCTCATAGCAGCCACCCTGATCGACTGCATCAACCCCCAGGGTTATCTCGACGAAACGCTCGAGGAAGTCCTCGAGTCGTTTGACCCGGAACTTGGAATCGAACTCGATGAGGTCGAAGTGGTGCTACGCCGCATCCAGCAGTTCGAGCCCGCCGGCATCGGCGCGCGCGACTTGCGCGAATGCCTGCTGCTGCAGCTTCGCCAGCTCCCCGAGCGTACCGAGTGGCTAAGCGAAGCGGTGCGCTTGGTCAGCGATCACCTGGATATTCTTGGCGTGCGTGACTACAGCCTGCTGATGCGTCGCATGAAGCTCAAAGAAGACGAGCTGCGCCAGATCATCGACTTGATCCAGAGCCTCAATCCGCGCCCGGGCTCGCAGATCGAAGCCGGAGAGCCTGAGTATGTCGTGCCTGACGTAATCGTGCGCAAGCACAATGGCCGCTGGTTGGTCGAACTGAATCAGGAGGCGATGCCGCGCCTGCGGGTGAACGCTCAGTATGCCGGGTTCGTCAAACGTGCCGACTCGAGCGCCGACAACACCTTCATGCGCAACCAGCTTCAAGAAGCCCGCTGGTTCATCAAAAGCCTGCTCAGCCGCAACGAAACGCTGATGAAAGTGGCCACCCAAATCGTCGAACACCAGCGTGGCTTTTTCGAACATGGCGACGAAGCCATGAAACCACTGGTGTTGCACGATATCGCCGAAGCGGTGGGCATGCATGAGTCGACGATCTCACGGGTCACCACGCAGAAGTTCATGCACACGCCCCGCGGCATCTACGAACTCAAATACTTCTTCTCGAGCCATGTGAGCACTGCTGAAGGCGGCGAGTGCTCATCCACCGCCATTCGCGCAATCATCAAGAAACTGGTAGCCGCGGAAAACCAGAAAAAGCCATTGAGCGACAGCAAGATCGCTGGTCTACTGGAAGCACAAGGGATTCAAGTTGCGCGCCGCACCGTAGCCAAGTACCGCGAGTCACTCGGGATCGCACCCTCAAGCGAGCGCAAGCGGTTGATGTAACACCAGGCGACCTGGTGGATTTGTTCCGGCGACGGGTGTTCAGCCCGTCAATTCGCACGTGGCAATAGGAGATGCAGTATGCAAGTCAACATCACTGGCCTTCACCTTGAAATCACTGAAGCCCTGCGTGACTACGTCGAGGAGAAATTCGAGCGGATAGAACGCCATTTCGACCGCATCATTGCCGTACAAGTCATCCTTCAAGTCGAAAAGCTCAGGCAAAAGGCCGAGGCCACGCTGCACGTAGCGGGGCGAGAGGTCGTTGCCAATGCCGAGCATGAGGATATGTACGCAGCCATCGACTTGCTTGCCGACAAACTCGATCGGCAATTGATCAAACATAAAGAAAAGCAGCTCGACCACCATCAGGGCGCCCTGGCTCGCTGACCCATCATGATCCGTATTGAAAACATACTGACCCCCGGACGCGCCCTGGTTAGCGTTCCGGGCGGCAGCAAAAAGCGTGTCCTGGAACAGATTGCCAAGGTTCTCGGCGCGGACCTGCCCGATATCGACAGCCAAGCGATTTTCGAAAGCTTCATCGCCCGGGAAAAACTTGGCTCCACCGGCTTCGGCAACGGCATCGCGATACCGCACTGCCGTATGCCTGGCTGCACATCACCGCTCAGTGCAGTGCTGAAGCTCGATACACCGGTGGACTTCGACGCCATCGACGGCGCGCCTGTCGACCTCTTGTTTGTATTGTTGGTGCCGGAGGCAGCCACCGACGAACATCTCGAGCTACTCCGTCAGATTGCAAGCATGCTGGACCGCGAGGAAGTTCGTGACCGGCTACGCCGCGCCACGACGGGTCATGAGCTGTACCAGGCCGTGGTCGACATCCAGAACGGTCACTAGGGCGCAGCAACCCACCATCGCCCAACGCTGAGTGAGGAAAGAGACGTGCCCCCTATCTGCCTGCACACCACCTGCTGCGGCTACGCGCAGCAAATCACTCGTGGCCGAGCCCGGCCCTTCGGCGCTGCTCGATGCGCCTGATCATCGTCAGTGGGCGCTCTGGATCCGGCAAGAGCACTGCCCTGAACGTACTTGAGGACAATGGTTTCTACTGCATCGACAACCTGCCCGCTGGCCTTCTTCCAGAGCTGGCGGAAAGGGCCCTGTTGCACACAGAGTTGCTGCAGCCCCAAGTCGCAGTGTCGATCGACGCGCGCAACCTGCCGAGTCAGCTGAAACGTTTCCCCGAGCTGCTCGAGGACGTCCGTGCCCGCTACATCCAATGCGATGTGCTTTATCTAGATGCGGCGGACGAGACGCTGCTGAAACGCTTTTCAGAGACGCGTCGGCGGCATCCGCTGACCAATCAGAACCGCTCCCTAGCCGAAGCTATCCGTGACGAAGAATTGCTTCTAGCGCCCATCATCGATCATGCCGACCTGAAGATCGACACCACACACCTGAATCTCTATCAGCTACGAGACACGCTAAAGCTGCGCCTGCTGAACAAGCCTGAACCGGGTACCGCTTTTCTCTTCGAGTCCTTCGGTTTCAAGCGAGGCATGCCTGTCGATGCCGATTTGGTGTTTGATGTGCGCTGTTTGCCTAACCCTTACTGGAAAGCCGATCTGCGCGATTTTTCCGGACTGGACCAGCCCGTGATCGACTATCTCTCCGGGCAGGCGGACGTAGAGGAAATGTTTCAGGACATCCTTGCCTACCTGAGCAAATGGCTTCCGCGCTTCGCTGCCAGCAACCGCGCCTATGTCACTGTCGCCATTGGCTGTACCGGTGGGCACCACCGTTCGGTGTATCTGGCCGAGCGGCTGGGCCAAGCGCTGCGCGAACCTCTGAAGAACGTCCAGGTCCGGCATCGCGACCTGGCTTAGGAACCCACATGCCTTCGTGCGAAGTTACCATCATCAACAAGCTTGGCCTGCATGCCCGAGCGGCAGCGAAGTTCGTCGGAGTTGCCAATCAGTTTCCCTGTGACATTCGGGTCGGTCGCAGCCCTGCAAGCAGGGTGGACGGCAAAAGCATCATGGCAGTCATGATGCTTGCCGCCAGCAAAGGCACCACGCTGCACCTGCACACCCAGGGCGACCAGGAGCACGAGGCGCTTGCAGCGATGATCGCCTTGATCGAAGACTATTTCGAGGAAGGTGAATAACGCTGCTAGCGCGGCCGCTATTTCGGGCCAGATACCTGCCGGCATCTCCTAGTTATTACCTTGTTGCTCTGCATGCCGCTTGCAGCTAATTGCTACTGCCCCGCCACCTTCATTCGCTCGATCAATACCGACCCGGTGTGAATGCTACTGCGCCGTTCAACATCACAACCCACCGCAACGATCTGGCGGAACATGTCTCGCAGGTTGCCCGCAATGGTGACTTCCTGCACAGGAAACTGGATTTCGCCGTTCTCAACCCAGAAGCCGCCAGCACCACGCGAATAGTCCCCGGTCACCAGATTCAAGCCCTGCCCCATCAGCTCGGTGACCAACAACCCGCGGCCCATACGGCGGATAAGCTCAGCCTGGTCCTCGTTACCCTGGGTAACGAACAGGTTATGCACCCCGCCCGCATTGGCGGTGCTGGGCATGCCCAGCTTGCGGCCTGAATAGGTGCCCAGCACATAGGAGACCAGCTGGCCATTTTCGACAAACGGCTTGGCATAGGTCGCCAAGCCATCGCTGTCATATGCCGAGCTGGCCAGACCACGAGGCAGAAGCGGTCGCTCGTCCAGATTGAGCCATTCAGGAAACAGCGTCTGCCCCAGCGAGCCTTCCAGATAGGACGATTGCCGATAGAGATTGCCTCCAGAAATCGCCGCAAGAAAGTGCCCGAACAGCCCCGTAGCAAGCTCCGCAGAAAACAGCACCGGCACATCGCAGGTCGGTACGGGACGCGCGCCCAAGCGGCGAACGGCGCGCTCGGCAGCACGCCGGCCAATCGACTCCGCCGAGGCCAAGTCACCTGCTACGCGGGAGACGTCGTAGTGATAGTCCCGCTGCATCTGCCCATCGGACTCGGCGATCATCACGCAGCTGAGGCTGTGACGCGAGCTGCAGTAAGCCCCTATGAAGCCATTGCTATTGCCATAACCGCGGCAGCCCTGATGCGTGCTCAGGCTGGTACCGTCGGCATTGAGAATGCGTTTGTCCGTGGCGAAGGCCGACTCCTCGCAGCTGAGCGCGAGTTCGATTGCTTGGTCGGGGGCGATCTGCCAGGGATGATAAAGGTCCAGATCCGGCACATCTTGAGCCATCAGTGCCGGGTCGGCGAGCCCGGCAAATTCGTCGGCCGACGCATGTTTGGCAATCGCCAGCGCCGCCGCCACGGTTTCGCGAACCGCTTCGTCGCCGCTGCCGGTGGTGCTCGCCGACCCTTTGCGCTGGCCGACGTAAAGCGTGATACCGAAGCCCTGATCGCGATTGAATTCGACTGTTTCCACTTCCCGCTGACGAACCGTCGTCGACAGGCCCTGCTCCATCGAGACCGAGACTTCACAGGCACTGGCCCCTTGTCGGCTGGCCTCTTCTAGGATTTTCGCGACCTGTTCACGCAAGCCTGGCAACGCGTGCGGACCGATACCCTCGACTTCATTCATACATACTCCAACGCTGATTCGATCAAGTTGCAGCCAGCTGTGCTCGGCTGAGCCCTGTCGCCAGGCTGCTGTTATCATGGCGGCATTACCTACTGGACCAGCCCCATGTCTGATATTTCCGATCTCGACGGTTTCGAGGAAAAAAGCAAAACCCAGGTCAAGCGCGAACTGCATGCTCTCCAGGATCTGGGTGAACGCCTTACTACCCTCAAACCCGATGTGCTAGACCGTCTGCCGCTTACCGATGCACTGCGCAAAGCACTCGCTGACGCGTCAAAACACACCGCGCATATCGCGCGCAAACGCCATCTGCAATACATCGGCAAGCTGATGCGTGATCAGGATGTCGACGCCATTCTCGCCCTGGTTGATCAACTCGATGCCTCGACCCGCCAGTACAACGAGCGCTTCCACGCTTTGGAACGCTGGCGAGACCGCTTGATCGCGGGCAACGACGAGACCCTCGAAGCCTTCGTCACCGAATATCCCGAGACTGACCGTCAGCACCTGCGTAGCCTCATCCGTCATGCCCAGCACGAAGCGGCGCGAAACAAACCGCCGGCGGCCAGCCGCAAGATTTTCAAATACATCCGCGAGCTGGACGAAACCCAACGAGGCTTGCGCTAACCGATAGCGCAGGTCTACTCGCGTCCAGCACGGCGCTTCAGGCCCCGGTTCCTCCGACTGTGATCCCATCGATTTTCACAGTCGGCTGGCCTACACCGACCGGTACCGACTGGCCGTCTTTTCCGCAGGTACCGACGCCGCTGTCCAGCGCCAGATCGTTACCCACCATTGAAACCCTGTTCATGACCTCCGGTCCGTTGCCGATCAGGGTCGCGCCCTTCACCGGCGCGGTAATCTTGCCGTCCTCGATCAGGTACGCCTCGCTGGTCGAAAACACGAACTTGCCGCTGGTGATGTCCACCTGCCCGCCGCCAAGACTCGCGCAGTAGATGCCCTTCCTGACCGAACGAATGATCTCCTCGGGGTCGCTTTCGCCCGCCAGCATGTAGGTGTTGGTCATCCGCGGCATGGGCAGATGCGCATAGGACTCGCGACGCCCGTTTCCGGTAGGGGCAACCCCCATCAAGCGCGCGTTGAGCTTGTCCTGGATATACCCCTTGAGTATTCCGTTCTCGATCAGCGTGGTGCACTGGGTCGGCGTGCCTTCATCGTCCACGCTCAGCGAGCCACGACGATTGGCCAGCGTGCCGTCATCGACGATAGTGCACAGCTTGGACGCAACCTGCTGGCCCATCCGGCCGCTATAGGCCGAACTGCCCTTGCGATTGAAATCGCCTTCCAACCCATGTCCGACTGCCTCGTGCAGCAAGACCCCGGACCAGCCGGGTGCCAACACCACCGGCAGTGTGCCGGCGGGAGCAGCAATGGCTTCCAGATTCACCAGTGCCTGACGCAGGGCCTCACGGGCATAGCCCATCGCCCGATCCTCACTGAGAAAATACTCATAACCGGTACGCCCGCCACCGCCCTGGCCGCCGCGCTCGCGACGCCCGTTCTGCTCGACGATGACACTGACATTGAAGCGCACCAGGGGTCTTATGTCGGCTGCCATACCGCCGTCCAGACCGGCCACCAGAATATGCTCCCAGACGCCCGCCAAGCTCACCGTGACTTGCTTGATACGCGGATCCAGGGCCCGAGTGGCAACGTCGATCCGCTTGAGCAACTCGACCTTTTCCGCCCGACCAAGTCCGTCCAGCGGATTATCCTGACCGTACAGCGGCGAAAAAGCGGCTTTGGACAGGACCTTGACGCGCCCCTGCTCACCGCTTCTGGCGATTGATCGCGCCGCCTCGGCGGCTTGCCGTAGCGCTTCAGCGGTGATTGCATTGCTGTAGGCGAAACCGGTCTTCTCGCCGGAGAGCGCGCGAACACCCACGCCCTGCTCGAGATGGAAGCCACCCTCCTTCACGATTCCATCTTCCAGCACCCAGGATTCGGTGACCTGATCCTGAAAATACAGATCGGCGGCGTCGATGCCTGGGCCCGCCAATTCGCCAAGCAACTCGGGCAGATCATCAAGACCCAGCCCGCCGGGGGTCAGCAAACGCTCGGTGACAGGTAACAACAGTTCACTCATATCTACTCCAAAGTCCCCGAAACGATACGGGGCGCGGTAAAACGACGATGATCCACCACCGGCATACGTTGACGCGTCGCCACCTGCTCAGCTGTGTCTCGTCCGACAACCAACGTCGCCTCGCCGACAGCTTGCTCGCTTATCACACGCCCCCAATAATCCACGATAGACGAATGGCCATGGGTCAACCGTCCGCCCGGGTGTTCGCCACCCTGCGCTGCCGCCAGCATATAGCATTGCGTCTCGATAGCCCGCGCACGCAACAACATCTCCCAATGCGCCTGGCCAGTCACGGTAGTGAACGCCGATGGCACACTGATCAGCTCGGCCCCGGCCAGACGCAGGGCCGTATACAGCTCGGCAAAACGCAAGTCGTAACAGACACTCATGCCCAGCCGACCGAACGGCGTATCGACCACCACCAGGCGATCGCCGGCCGCGTAATCATCCGACTCCCTATAGCGACCGCGTGAATCGCTGACCTGCGCATCGAATAGATGCAGCTTGTCGTAGCGCGCCACCTGCTGCCCCTGATCATCAACGAGCAGAGAGCACGCCCTGACCTGTGAACGTGGCTGCCCATCGGCGGGCAGCGGCAAGGTGCCAGCCACTATCCATAACCTGAGGTCTATCGCTGCCTGTTTCAACCACGGAAGAATCGGTCCGGCGCCCTCGGCTTCGGCGCGTCCGACCGTCGGCAGATCGGCTCGCCCCATGGCTGCAAAGTTTTCCGGTAGCACAGCGAGCTGCGCACCCGCTTCAGCGGCGCTTTCCAAAAGCCTTCTGGCGTTAGCGAGATTCGCCTGAATGTCGGCCTGACTGGCCATCTGAATAACCGCGAGGGTCATGTTAGGTGCTCACTTGAACGCAGCGCCCGACTGCCGGAACGAGGCTCAGTTGGGCTTTTCAAAGGGCTTGCCGAAGGTGATCTTTGGCGACTTCCAGGGTCCCTCGACGTTGTATTGAACAGTCGCGAAGCGTGCGACCTTATCGCCAAGCAATTTGTCGACCACAAACAGCGCGCCGCCGATGGCTGGCGCGCCGACAATCAGCGCGGCCAACGGCAGGTTGTTGCTGACAGGGAGTGTCACCAACAGCTTGGCATCGATCCGATCTTCGACAAGATTCAACCGACCGTCTAGCTCCAGGTTGCTGGACGGCCCGTCGACCGTTAGCGGCTCAGCCGTCACGTAAACGCCGTCTGTCGCACGCAACTCGGCCTTGATTCGGTCATAGCTCAACCCCTTGCTGAACAGATCGGAAAAATCCAGCCGCAGCCGTCGACCAATCGAGTCGAAATTCAGCAAACCGAAGACCCGCAGCGCCTGCGCGCCACCATCCACCTCCCTGAGCTGACCTTTACGCAACCGGGCGTCGAGCCGGCCGGAGAATCGATTCAAGGCGAAGAAAGCCGGTGAGCCGGACCAGCCCCCGTCCACGTCCAGCCTGAAGTCCTCGCTTGTGGTCGAAGGAGCAAAACCCCAGGCCTGCAACACGTCGGCCAGATTGCCGCCCGCAAGCCGCCCCTTGTAGGTGGTTCTTTCACCGTCCCATCCGCCGCTCCCCTTGAGCTTGATCCCCTTGAGATCCAGGTCGAGGTCCTGAAATGAGACCCCCTCGGCGCTGGGGCGAATTTTCATTGCGCCCGCCCCCAGCAGCTCATTGCCCAAGAACAACCTGTCTACCGAGATATCCACTGCTGGAAGATCCTTTGGATCGACGCCGGCCAGGCGGTCCTGCGGCGGCGCGTCACCTTCTTTTGGCTCGGCTGCAGGAAAGCGCAAGTGCGAGAGGCCCAACACAATCGGGCGGTCTTCGGCATCCGGCAAGCGGACGTTCCCGGCCACGGTCTCGCTCTGCAAGCCAAGCAGCCACCCCGCAGAACGACGCCGCAAGTCGACACGAAGATCATCAACCTCGGTGCCGAATCCGGAGAAAACGCCTATCTGGAGCTGTGCTCGTCGTAACATCGAGCTACCTGGATTTGTCGCCGCGCCAGCATATTGATCGCTCAACGCCTGCCATTCGCTCAGATCAAACCGCGGCACACTGCCACGCACGTAGAATCCCTGGTCGGTGCGCAGGTTCGCTGCGGCGCCACCGAGCACCAGCTCGCCGCCCCCGTCGCGCCAGTTTTCGCCTGGCGCAACAAAGGTGAGTGCTGCGAGGGCGTCATATCGGAGCGTATAACGCTGTCGCTCACCGCCAAAGGTCATTCGCAATGTAGTGTCGCGCCGATCCCCAGCTGATTTACCGAAGGGTTCAGGCAACGCCAGAGAGGTTCCCAATAGCGAAGAATCAACCTGCAGATGATTGTCAGCGCTGCTCAGAAAGAGACTCAACCGAACGGGTAGTTGCCCAGACACGGGGACGGGCTGTTCAATCTTTCGCCATGCCAACAAGGGTGACACACCAACTGTTCCTGCCGCCTCGATTCGCGTGGATGGCGTGCCCGGCGCGCCGGTCGCCATCGCCCTGCCCTTGATCGCACTGCCCAAGGCTTGGCCACTGAACGTCTTCGCGCTGAACCCGCGCTCGCTTTCATAGCGAAAGTCACCCTCTAACGCGTCAACCTGCAGATTCGCCTGCGCAATGAACAGTGAGGCATTGGCGGTGGAAAACTCGACATCAACCTGAGGCTGTCCGCCTTTTGCCAATGGAATCCCCAGCCTGAGCGTACCGTTCAGGGGCCCATCGCCTCGCCAGTCGGCGAACATCCCGTTTGTGCCGATGGGCGCGACCTGCATCAGGGTCAACGCATCCCGAACATGGGCGTCCACCTGTCCATCGATATCCAGCCTAGGCGGCTGACCGTCATGGTTGCGGAGAATCTCAGCCGTGGCGTCGTGAACGCGGCTGTCGAGCATCCGGGCCTCGGCGAGGCGCACGCGCACACCGCTGTTCTCGATGAGCACCTCTCCGCGACCTTCACGCAACACTGGCCAACCGGGCTGAAACGCCAGCTCGGCGTCTCTGACTTTGAAATACAGACTCAAGCTGCGCGCTGTGGCAGCCGCTTCGCCGGCCAGCGCCCCCTGATACTCGAAATAACCCTGTTCAACGGTGCCGCCTCGAATCGCCGTATTGAGCCACTCGGTCAAAGCCGGGCTTAGCGCCGGCGAACGTGTCGGCAAATATTTTTCGGTGAAGCGCGCATCGCCGTCCGAGAGCCCGACACGCAGGTCCATGTAGTCTTCTGCTGCGGGATCGCGCATCAGACGTATCAGGAAATCACCGGCGATATCGCCTTCCTCTCCCTCTACCTGCAAGTAAGGAGCAGCAAGGGTGACCGCCTCATCATCAAGGGCCCAACGAAAGGTCCCACGGGCACGCCGATAGTCCCAGGGACGTGGAAATAGCTTGGCCAGATGCAGCTCGAAATCACGGTTGTCGAAAAGCAGCTCTCCACCGCCCAGATTGCCTCGTACCGCGCCGCTCACATTACGAATCGCCGGCACCCATTCATGCGCAGCGATACTGATCGCATCAAGATTGGCAGTGAAAGCCAGACGCTCGTCGCCACCCAGCGCAGGCCGGTAGTCGACTTGCAGATTGCGCAGCGTTCCGCTGGGCGCAAGGCCTTGCAGATATTCACTGGCCCGCTCCGGCAGCGGCATCATTGCGTGGACAAGCTCAGCCACAGGGGCGACAGCGATGCGGTCAGCCAGCAGATGCCAACTGTCTTCGGCCATGTCTTGCTTGGCTATTAGCGTCGTATCCCGCCAGCGACCTTCCTCGAAGGTAAAAGCCAACCCGTCAAGTTGAAGTCGATAGCCATCGCTCGCGTGATCCAGGTAGGCGTTGACCACCAGATCATTCATCTGCACCGGATCACGGGACAGCCGACCCAGCCGCAAAGCTGGTGCATTCAGCCGAGCCACCGCCCGGGACAAGCGGCGGTCGTGCCACTCGAACCACATCTCGCCACCCGCCTGGAGTTTTGCGAGGTTCCAGCTGCCCGTCAGACTGGCCGGCAGCCAGTTGGCCCAATCACTTTGCGGCAGGCTGAGGTACAGTTCTGCTCTACTCCCCAGCCAGTCGTTCGACTGAGCCCACGCCTCGGCATGCAAGCTCAGGGGCTGACCGTCGGGCAGCAGCAGACGGCCGTCCAGCCACAGACGCTCCCGTTGGGTTCGCAACTGAAGGTTGGCATAGGTCAAGGTCATCGGCGCTTGATTGCGAGCCTCGACGGTAACTTGACTGTCCAGCAGCCGCAGACGCCCGACGCTCTGCAACTGGGTGACCAGCTTCTGCAGATCCGGCGGCGGCTGATCGCCACGCTCGGGCAGCCCATCAACCCGCCATCGACCGTCAGCGGTTTGCACCATGCTGAGGTGAAGGCCGGCAAATTCCACGGTATCCAGCTTCAGCTGTCGCGCCATGAGACTGCCTGAAACGTCGGGGACCAGTGCCAAGCGATCCAGCCGTACCGCCCCGTCGCCTACACCAAGCATCACGTTGTGCGCCACCAGCTCTGGAGATAAACCCTGCCAGCGGCCTTCCAGTTCGCCGAGCGTAACCGGCATATGGAGCAGGTCGCGAGCGGCGTTCTGTACCTCGAGGCGATATTCAGCCGCCAGCGGCACCAGCTGCCGGCCAAGGCTCACATAGAGCGCAAGCAATATCAGGCCCATTGCACCCAGCCAGAGACTGCGGCGCAGTGCGGCGAGTACGAAAGCCAAGAGCCGACTCATACGGAAATGCCCCGCACACCTAGGCCCGAACGGTCAGGCTTGCCTCTCTTCAGAGCAGCACCACGTCGTACTGTTCCTGGGAATACATGGTCTCGACCTGGAATTTGATCGAGCGACCGATGAAGCTCTCAAGGTCGGCAACGTTGCCCGATTCCTCATCGAGCAGCCTGTCGATAACCTTCTGGTTCGCCAGCACCCGATAACCTTCCGGCTGATAGGCGCGGGCCTCACGTAGAATTTCGCGGAAGATCTCGTAGCAGACAGTCTCCGGGGTTTTCAACTTGCCCCGCCCCTGGCAACACATGCACGGCTCGCACAGCACCTGCTCAAGGCTTTCGCGGGTGCGTTTGCGGGTCATCTGCACCAGCCCAAGCTCGGTGATGCCAATGATGTTGGTTTTGGCGTGATCGCGCTCCAGCTGCTTTTCCAGCGTTCGCAGCACCTGGCGTCGATGCTCCTCGTCCTCCATATCGATGAAATCGATGATGATGATTCCGCCGATGTTACGCAGGCGCAGCTGGCGTGCAATTGCTGTCGCGGACTCGAGATTGGTCTTGAAAATGGTTTCTTCGAGGGTGCGATGACCGACGAAGGCGCCGGTGTTGACGTCGATGGTGGTCATCGCTTCGGCCGGGTCGATGATCAGATAACCGCCGGACTTGAGCATGACTTTACGCTCGAGCGCCTTCTGTATTTCGTCCTCCACGCTGTACAGGTCGAAAATCGGCCGCTCACCGGGGTAATGCTCAAGGTGCTCACCAAGCTCGGGCATCAGCTCGCCCACAAACTGGCTGACCTTCTGGAAGTTTTCCCGGGAGTCGATACGGATTTTTTCAATACGTGGATTAACCAGATCCCGCAGGGTGCGCATGGCCAGCGACAGGTCTTCATAGATGACCGAAGGCGCGCCAGCGGTTTTTATTTGCCCGTCGATCTGCTCCCACAGGCGGCGCAGGTAGCGGATGTCCATCAGGATCTCATCGCTGCCGGCGCCTTCCGCTGCGGTACGCAGAATGAAACCGCCGGTTTCCTTGATGCCTTCGGCCGCAACGCACTCAGCCACAACTTGCTTGAGGCGCTCACGCTCAGCTTCGTCCTCGATCCGCAGTGAGATGCCGACATGGCTGGTCTTGGGCATGTACACGAGGTAGCGCGAAGGGATCGACAACTGGGTCGTCAGCCGCGCGCCCTTGGTGCCGATCGGATCCTTGGTAACCTGCACGACCAGCGCCTGCCCGTCATGGACCAGGGCGCTGATAGGTTCGACAGCGTTACCCTCGCGACTGGAAATCTCCGACGCATGGATGAAGGCTGCGCGCTCCAGTCCGATATCGACGAAAGCCGCCTGCATGCCAGGCAGTACCCGCACTATCTTGCCTTTGTAGATGTTGCCAACAATGCCCCGGCGCTGGGTGCGCTCGACATGCACCTCCTGCAGAACACCGTTTTCCACCACCGCGACCCGTGACTCCATGGGGGTGATGTTCATCAGGATTTCTTCGCTCATTATTGTTCTCGGCCGATGGCGGTGGGTATAGCAGCCGAAGCTGACGAGTTGCCTCGATTCTAACGGCATAAGCCGCCAAGCCACAGGCTCTATACCGAGCTTTTACACCAGTACGGAAGTCCGTATGCCTCGAGCAGCTGGGCTGTTTCACATAACGGCAGCCCGACCACGGCCGAATAGCTGCCTTCCAGCGCACTGACGAAAACCGCGCCCCAGCCCTGAATTGCGTAACTGCCGGCCTTGTCCTGGGGTTCGCCGCTGGCCCAGTACGCCTCGGCTTCATCGACACTGATCGGACGGAATCGCACCCGACTGGTAACCAGACGCACCTCGCAACCCGAGTTGTTAGCTATCGCAACGGCGGTCATGACCCGGTGCTCACGTCCGGATAATGCACCCAACATTGCCAGCGCATCGGCCTTGTCGACTGGTTTGCCCAGGATTCGCTGATCCAGTACGACCGTAGTGTCTGCACCCAGTACACAGGCCGAGCCGTCGCTGACGAGTGAAAGGCCGGCCAAGGCCTTCTCCCGCGCCAAGCGCTGAACATAGTCGTCGGGCGTTTCCGCCGCACTGGGCGTTTCGTCGATGGAAACAGCAAGAAGGGAGAATGGAACGCCGATCTGGGTCAGCAATTCACGGCGTCGTGGCGACGCGGAGGCGAGAAACAAAGTGGACATGCCGGCTCCTTGGTGGGCGAGCGCAGCAGATTCACACATCCGGACAACGACCGAAAGCCGTCCAGCGTGGACGGAAGGCTCAGTAAACGTTGAAGCGCCGACGCGCCCATTCCAGCCCGACGAAAACCCAAGGCCAGAAGAGTGCGCTCACCGGCACGGGGACAAGGAACAACAGTGTCGGTGGACGATTTCCGGTCAGGGTGTTGAGCCACAACTGCACCAATTGCCCGATGCCGAGAATCACCAGCAGCACCAAACTCTGCTGCAGCAATGGGAACATGCGTAGGCGCTGCTGCAGGCTCAGCACCAGAAAGATAATCAGCAGCAGCGGCAGGCCGTTCTGCCCAAGTAGGGTCCCGGACAGCACGTCCAGCATCAACCCAAAGAAAAACGCCGCCGCCATGCCGCCACGATGAGGCAGGGCAATTGCCCAGTAGGCGATGAACATACCGAGCCAGAGCGGACGCGCCAGGCCGAAGCTCTGGGGCATGGGGGCTACGCTGAGCAGCAGCGCCAACAACAGCGACAGCCAGATAACCCAACCGTTGTTTGAACGACCGTGGATCATAGTCGTTCCTCCGGTTCCGGCGCTGGCGTCGGCGCATCGGTCGCTGTTGATGCGGCGGGCTCGACGGAGGCCGGCGACCCTGATGCAGGACTTTCAGCGGCTGCTCCCTCCTCTGCCTGGCGGTCGGCGGACTCCTGGGCCTGGGCAGCAGCAGTGGCCCGCTCTTCAGGTGTTCTCGAGTCACTGAACACCAGCAGCAGGTAGCGGCTGCGGTTGAGCATGGCAGTGGGAATGGCACGAACGATCAGGAAGGGTTGACCGGAGCCCCGCACCACCTCAGTAACCTGGGCAACCGGATAGCCACTGGGGAAACGCTGCCCCAAACCGGAACTGACCAGAAGATCGCCTTCCTTGATGTCTGCCGTTTCGGCGACATGGCGCAGTTCCAGATAGTCGGGGCTGCCCGTACCGACCGCGATGGCGCGCAATCCGTTGCGATTGACCTGCACAGGAATGCTGTGTGTCACATCGGTCAACAGCAGTACCCGTGCGGCATAAGGCATGACCTCAACGACCTGCCCCATCAGCCCGCTGGCATCAAGCACTGGCTGGCCAAGAAACACGCCGTCGCGCTCGCCCTTGTCGATCAGGATGCGGTGCGTGAACGGGTTCGGGTCCAGGCCGATAAGCTCACTGACGATTACCTTGTCATCCACCAGCGCAGCAGAATTGAGCAGCTCGCGCAGGCGCACGTTCTGCTCCGTCAGCATCGCGAGCTTTTGCAAACGCCGCTGCATGAGCAATGCTTCGGCCTTCAGCTTTTCGTTTTCGGCCACCAGGCTGGTGCTGCTGCTGATCTGCTCGGTGGCGCGCTGCCAGGTGCGCACCGGCAGATCGGCAAGCCAATAGAAGGGTGTGAGAACCAACCCCATCTGACTGCGCAGTGGCTTCAAGGTATCGAAGCGCGCATCCACCACCATCAGCGCGACACAAAGCACAGCGAGCACCAGCAGGCGCACACCGAGCAGCGGTCCTTTTGCGAATAGTGGTTTGATGGAGGGATCCTCGCAGCTGCAGGCTTCAAACTAAACGCGACAAGCCGAGAGCAGAGCCTGCTGTCGGCTTGTCGCTTGGAGCTTACCGCTTCTAGGTCACTCGGTGGACAGCAGGTCCATGGCGTGACGGTCCATCATTTCCAGTGCGCGGCCGCCGCCACGCGCTACGCAGGTCAGCGGCTCTTCAGCGACGATGACCGGCAAACCGGTTTCCTGCGCCAGCAGCTTGTCCAGATCACGCAGCAGCGCGCCGCCGCCGGTCAGGACCAGACCACGCTCGGCGATATCGGAAGCTAGCTCTGGTGGTGATTGCTCCAGCGCACTCTTGACTGCCTGGACGATGGTGGCCAGGGACTCCTGCAGCGCTTCGAGGACCTCATTGGAATTGAGGGTGAAGCTACGCGGCACGCCTTCGGCCAGGTTGCGGCCACGAACGTCGACTTCACGGATGTCGCTGCTGGGGAAAGCGGTACCGATTTCCTGCTTGATGCGCTCGGCAGTGGACTCGCCGATCAGGCTGCCGTAGTTACGGCGCACGTAGGTCACTATGGATTCGTCGAAACGGTCACCACCGACGCGAACGGATTCGGCGTAGACCACGCCATTCAGAGAAATCAGAGCAATTTCAGTGGTGCCCCCACCGATATCCACAACCATGGAGCCACGTGCTTCGTCTACTGGCAGACCGGCACCGATGGCGGCGGCCATGGGCTCTTCAATCAGGAACACTTCACGCGCGCCCGCGCCCAAAGCGGATTCGCGAATCGCACGACGCTCAACCTGAGTGGATTTGCAGGGAACGCAGATCAATACTCGGGGGCTGGGCTGCAGGAAGCTGTTTTCGTGAACCTTGTTGATGAAGTACTGAAGCATCTTTTCGCAGACGCTGAAATCGGCGATGACGCCATCTTTCATCGGGCGGATGGCGTTGATGTTACCCGGGGTACGACCAAGCATGCGTTTGGCGTCGGTGCCCACGGCGACAACACTTTTCTGGTTGCCATGGGTACGGATGGCAACGACTGAAGGCTCGTTCAGGACGATGCCGCGATCGCGCACATAAATAAGGGTATTGGCAGTGCCCAGGTCGATCGACAAATCGCTGGAAAACATGCCACGCAGTTTCTTGAACATGGGAAAAGGGCCCTGGGGCAAACGCGTGGGGAAAAAAGTGCCGCAAACTCTAACAATGGTGCGAAGTTAGGGCAAGGCGAGAGTCCGCGGTTATCGGGGCACACGTGAGCCACTGCGCGAAATACAGCCATCCCTGAAAAACCCCGCAAGCCGCAGCTGCGCTACCGAGAAGCCCCTCAGGCATGTAAGATTGACGGCTTTTCCGGGCTCGAATGCCCACCGCTGCGACTCGAACCCGCCGCCACTCGCCGCGCTTTGCCGACGAAAGGCACCCGACTCGCTTCCCGCTGGAGAATTCCGATGGCGCTTGAACGCTCCGAGGTGGAAAAGATCGCTCATCTGGCCCGCCTGGGTCTGAATGAAGACGACCTGCCCCGCACCACCGAGACCTTGAACAACATCCTCGGCCTGATCGATCGCATGCAGGCCGTGGACACCACTGGCATCGAGCCTCTGGCCCACCCGCTGGAGACCAGCCAACGCCTGCGCGCCGACACGGTCACCGAAACCAACCAGCGCGATGCCTACCAGGCCATTGCCCCGGCCGTGGAAGATGGCCTGTACCTGGTTCCAAAGGTGATCGAGTAATGAAGGACGCCGACATGCATCAATTGACCCTTGCAGAGATTACTCGCGCACTGGCTGCTAAACAGTTCTCGGCCGAAGAGCTGACCCGCTCGCTGCTGACCCGCATCCAGCAGCTCGACCCACAGCTCAACAGCTTTATCACCGTCACCGAAGAGCAGGCCATCGCCCAGGCCAAGGCCGCCGACGCACGCCGCGCCAAGGGTGAAAATGGTGCGCTGCTAGGTGCGCCTATCGGTCACAAGGACTTGTTCTGCACGCAGGGCATTCGCACCAGTTGCGGCTCGAAGATTCTCGACAATTTCCAAGCACCCTACGACGCCACCGTCGTTGAACGGCTTTCTGCCGCTGGCGCGGTCTCGTTGGGCAAGCTGAACATGGACGAATTCGCCATGGGCTCGGCTAACGAGTCGAGCTACTACGGCGCAGTGAAGAACCCCTGGGACATGAGCCGCGTACCGGGCGGCTCGTCCGGCGGTTCCGCGGCAGCCGTCGCGGCGCGCCTCTTGCCTGCCGCCACCGGCAGCGATACTGGCGGATCGATCCGCCAACCAGCGGCGCTGACCAACCTGACGGGCCTCAAGCCTACCTACGGCCGCGTTTCGCGCTGGGGCATGATTGCCTACGCCTCCAGCCTCGACCAGGGCGGCCCGATTGCCCGAACGGCAGAAGACTGCGCCCTGATGCTGGGCGCCATGGCCGGTTTCGACCCGAAGGATTCGACCAGCGTCGATCAGCCACTGGATGATTACCTCTCGGTATTGACCAAGCCGCTGACCGGTCTGCGCGTCGGCCTGCCGAAGGAGTATTTCGGCGAAGGTCTCGATAGAAAGATTGCCGACGCGGTAATGGCTGCGGTCGAAGAGCTGAAGAAGCTGGGCGCCACGGTGAAGGAAATCAGCCTGCCAAACATGCAGCACGCGATCCCTTCCTATTATGTGATCGCCCCGGCCGAGGCCTCTTCGAACCTGTCACGCTTCGACGGTGTGCGCTTCGGCTACCGCTGCGAGAACCCCGTAGACCTGACCGACCTCTACAAGCGTTCCCGTGCCGAAGGCTTTGGCGACGAAGTCCGCCGCCGCATCATGGTCGGCACCTATGCGCTGTCAGCGGGTTATTACGACGCCTACTACTTGAAGGCACAGAAGATCCGCCGCTTGGTCAAGAATGACTTCGTCAGCGCATTCGACGAAGTCGACGTCATCCTCGGCCCAACCACGCCGAACCTGGCCTGGAAGCTTGGCGAGAAGAACAACGACCCGGTGTCGGCCTACCTCGAAGACATCTACACCATCACCGCCAACCTGGCCGGCATCCCGGGCCTCTCCATGCCAGCCGGTTTCATCGACGGCTTACCGGTAGGTGTGCAGCTGCTGGCCCCGTACTTCCAGGAAGGTCGCCTGCTCAACGTCGCTCATCAGTACCAGCAGGTCACCGAGTGGCACAAACAAGCACCGAGCGGATTCTGAGGACGAAAAACATGCAATGGGAAACCGTCATCGGGCTGGAAATCCACGCTCAGCTCGCCACTCAGTCGAAGATCTTTTCGGGCAGCGCCACCACCTTTGGTGCTGAGCCCAACACCCAGGCCAGCCTGGTCGACCTCGGCATTCCCGGCACCCTGCCGGTGCTAAACGCCGAAGCCGTGCGCATGGCTTGCAAGTTCGGTTTGGCGATTGATGCCGAGATCGCTGACAAGAACGTCTTCGCGCGCAAGAACTACTTCTACCCGGACCTTCCCAAGGGCTACCAGACCAGCCAGATGGATCACCCGATCGTCGGCAAAGGCTATCTGGACATCACCCTGGAAGACGGCAGCACCCGCCGCATTGGCATCACTCGCGCGCACCTGGAAGAGGACGCCGGCAAAAGCCTGCACGAAGACTTCCAGGGCATGAGCGGTATCGACCTCAACCGTGCCGGCACGCCGCTGCTGGAAATCGTTTCCGAGCCGGACATCCGCTCAGCCAAGGAAGCCGTGGCCTACGTCAAGGCGATCCACGCCCTGGTGCGCTACCTCGGCATCTGTGACGGCAACATGGCCGAAGGTTCGCTGCGCTGCGACTGCAACGTATCGGTACGCCCCAAAGGCCAGACCGAGTTCGGCACTCGTGCCGAAATCAAGAACGTCAACTCGTTCCGTTTTATCGAGAAGGCGATCAACCACGAAGTCCAACGTCAGATCGAGCTGATCGAAGACGGCGGCAAAGTGGTGCAGGAAACCCGCCTGTACGACCCGAACAAGGACGAGACGCGCTCCATGCGCAGCAAGGAAGAAGCCAACGACTACCGTTACTTCCCCTGCCCCGACCTGCTGCCAGTGGTAATTGAACAGAGCTTTCTCGACGAAGTGCGCGCCAGCCTGCCGGAATTGCCGGTCGAGAAGCGCGAGCGCTTCGAGCGCGAGTTCGGCCTGTCCGCCTACGACGCTGACGTACTGGCTGCCAGCCGTGAGATGGCCGATTACTTCGAAGCTGTGCAAAGGGTTTGCGGCGACGCCAAGCTGGCTGCTAACTGGGTAATGGGCGAGCTGTCGAGCCTGCTCAACAAGGACAACCTGGCTATTGAGCAGTCGCCGGTTTCCGCCGAGCAACTGGGTGGCATGATTCAGCGCATCAAGGACAACACCATCAGCGGCAAGATCGCCAAGATGGTCTTCGAAGCGATGGCGGCTGGCGAAGGCTCGGCCGACGAGATCATCGAAAAGAAGGGCCTCAAGCAGGTCACCGACACTGGTGCGATCGAGAAGATGCTTGATGAGGTTCTGGCTGCCAATGCAGAGCAGGTCGAACAGTACCGCGCCAGTGACGAAGCCAAGCGCGGCAAGATGTTTGGTTTCTTTGTCGGTCAGGCCATGAAGGCCTCGAAAGGCAAAGCCAACCCCGCTCAGGTCAACCAGTTGCTCAAAAGCAAGCTGGAAGGCTGACCGATACGGGCCCGACAGGGCCCGTTCCTTTACTCCTTCACTCCTTTACTGATGCCAACCTCGCCCGCTGCACCTTCATGAGCGAGTGAACGGCCGCGCCCATTGACGATCCAACACTGACGAGATTGAACCCGTAACCGCAGCCTGATCCGTTCAGGAAGGATTGCTTATGCAAACCCGAATGCTGACCGCCCCGATCCTGCTCGCCCTCGCCGCTGGTTGTTCCGAGTCGCCAGAGGCGGATGCCACCGAAAGCACTGTTGTCCAGAAAGGCAAGGCGTCGTACTACGCTCGCAGTTTTCAAGGCAAGGAAACCGCAAGCGGCGAAACCTTCAACCAGAACGAGCTGGTGGCCGCACACAAGACGCTTCCCTTCGACACGCGCGTTGAAGTCACCAACCTGGAGAACGGCAAGCAAGTCACCGTACGCATCAATGATCGCGGGCCTTTCAAACCGGGCCGGATCATCGATCTCTCACGAGTGGCGGCGAATCGAATCGATCTGCTCGAAGACGGTATCGCGCCAGTAAGGATCGAAACACTGGACTGATTGCCGAACTGCTTTCTAAGGAACACTGATGAGTTTGATGACCCTGGCCTACCTGATCGGCGGCCTGGTGCTGCTGGTTGCTGGCGCCGAAGCGTTGGTACGAGGCGCCTCCAAACTGGCTGCACGCTTCGGCATTTCGCCACTGATCATTGGCTTGACCGTTGTCGCGTTCGGTACCAGCGCACCGGAAACGGCGGTGAGCATCCAAGCCTCGCTGAACGGCAGCGGGGATATCGCCGTTGGCAATGTGATCGGCAGCAACATTGCCAACATCCTGCTCATCCTCGGTCTATCGGCGCTGGTCGCGCCGTTGGTGGTGTCTCGACAATTGGTGCGCCTCGACGTACCCGTGATGATCGGCGCAGGCCTGCTGACCTTCGCGCTGGCGTGGAATGGTCGCATCAGCCAGCTTGACGGGTTGATCCTGCTCGCATTGCTGCTGCTCTATACGGGCTTTCTGGTGATCGCCAGCAAGCGGGAAGCACGTGTTCAGGCTGACGAATTTCGGGACGAATACGGCCCAGACCGTAACGCCAAGCCGCTCGGCTGGGTGCTTCAACTGACCCTGGTGCTGGTCGGTCTGGGTTTGCTGATTCTGGGTTCAAACCTGCTCATCGAGGGTGCGGTGGCTTTGGCTCGGACGCTGGGACTGTCGGAGCTGGTCATCGGGCTGACCGTAATCGCCGTTGGAACATCCATGCCCGAGCTCGCGACCTCGCTGCTAGCGGTCTATCGCGGCGAACGCGACATCGCCGTGGGCAATATCGTAGGCAGTTGCATCTTCAACCTGCTGCTGGTGCTAGGTGCCGGTGCTGCGATTTCGCCTGAAGGCCTGTCCATTTCTCCCAATGCGCTGGCGTTCGATCTGCCCGTGATGCTTGCCGTGTTCGCCGCCTGCCTGCCGATCTTTTTCTCTGGTTACCGGATCAACCGCTGGGAAGGCACGATGTTCTTTGGCTACTACGTCGCCTATACGCTTTACCTCATCATGTTTTCCACTGGCCTACCGGCGATCAACCTGCTGCGCCATGCAATGACTTGGTACGTATTGCCCTTGACCGCCATCACGCTTTTGGTGATCTTTCTGCGCGCCTGGAAACACCAGCGCTAAGTCCCTTCGTTTCCTGTCCCATTTGGAGTTACCCATCGTGTCCGCGATGACGTTTGTTTACTTGATAACCGGTCTGGTACTGCTCGTGGCTGGAGCTGAGGTACTTGTCCGTGGCGCCGCAAAACTGGCCGCTCAGTTCGGTATCCCGCCGTTGATCATCGGCCTCACCGTGGTCGCTTTCGGCACCAGCGCACCGGAAACCGCAGTCAGCGTGCAGGCCGCCCTTAACGGCAGCGGTGACATCGCCATCGGCAACGTGCTCGGCAGCAACATCGCCAACGTTCTGCTGATTCTTGGCGTGACGTCGCTGGTCGCGCCGCTGATCGTCTCCCGCCAGCTGATTCGACTCGACGTGCCGATCATGATCGGGGCCAGTCTGGTCACCTATGCCCTGGCCTGGGATGGCTCGCTTAGCCGCCTTGACGGCGCACTGCTGTTTTCGGCTGTGATCGCCTACACGGCGTTTCTGATCATCAGCAGCCGCCGCGCCACTGCAGCGGCCACAGCCGACGACGAGTTCGCCAAGGAGTTCGGTCTCGACGAAACACCCAAGCCTTACGCTTCTTTGATCAACGCCGGCCTGGTCGTTGCCGGCCTGGTTCTGCTGGTGACCGGCTCGAATTTCCTGGTGGAGGGCGCCGTGTCGCTGGCTCGCGCACTGGGACTGTCGGAACTGGTCATCGGGCTGACCGTAATCGCCATCGGCACCTCGCTGCCGGAACTGGCCACATCAATCCTCGCAGCCATACGCGGCGAGCGTGATATCGCAGTCGGCAACATCGTCGGCAGCAATATCTTCAACCTGCTTTGCGTCCTGGGCCTGGCGTCGCTGGTCTCACCCGATGCGATCGGCGTGGCTGCCAATGCACTGGCTTTCGACTTCCCGGTCATGATCGCCGTCGCCCTGGCCTGCCTGCCGATCTTCTTTACCGGTTACGCCATTAATCGCTGGGAAGGTCTGCTTTTCGTCGCGTACTACGTCGCCTATACCGTCTACCTGGTGCTGGTCAGCACCGGCCGGCCGTTGGCTGAGGTTTTCGGCGACGCGATGATCGGCTACGTAGTGCCTCTGACCATGGTGACCTTGCTTGTGATCTCCGGTCGGGCCTGGAAGACCCAGCGCAACTGACGCACAGGGCCGGCTGGTCAGATCCAGCCGGCCCAGCCCAGCAGAAACAACCCGGCATTGATGGTCAGCGCCGCGCCGAGCGTGGTGATGACGATAATGGTCGCGGCCAACTGGTGATTGGAGTTGACCGCACGCGCCATGACGAAGCTGGACGATGCTGTCGGGCAGCCGAAGTAAAGGAACAGAATGCCCAGCTCGGCGCCTCTAAAGCCGCATAGCCAGGCACCCAGCGTTGCCAACGCAGGGAACCAGACCATCTTCATCAGGCTCGAGCTCATCGCCACGCTGCTGCTCTCGCGCAGCACGGAAATCGACAGCGTGCCGCCGATGCAGATCAGAGCCAGAGGCAGGGTCAGCTGAGCGAAATACTGTCCAGACGTCATCAGCCAGTCGGGCAATGCGATTTGCCAGTAGGCAAAAGGTAGCGCCGCTGTCACGCCGATGATCAAAGGGTTGCGCAAGATGCTGCGAACGATCGCGCCCGCATCGGCCTCCCCGTCCGGGCTATAGATGGCCAGTACCACGGCAGACAGGCTGTTGTACAAGAGGATCACCAGACCAGCCAGCACACCGCCGAGTGACAGCCCATAGTCTCCGTAGAGGCTGGTCGCCAAGGCCAGTCCCACTACACCGTTATTGCCGCGAAACGCGCCCTGAACATAGACGCCGCGATCGGCAACCGGACAGCGCCAGATTGCCCAGCCCCACGCCAGTAGAAACCCACCCACCGTAGCGCCAACGTAGTAGATCAGCAGCCCTGGCTGTAACGCAGCGCTCAGGTCCGCCTTGATGACCGACAGGAACAGCAGGGTTGGCATCGTAGCCTTGAACACCAGTGTCGATGCGGTATGAATGAACGTGGCGTCGATCAAGCGCAGGCGCATCAAGGCGACGCCGATAAACAGCATCACGAATACCGGAGCTGTGACGCTCAGGGTCTGCAGAACCACGGGCAACATGGCGAGGCTCGAGAACAAAAGTCAGAGGACGATACGATAACGACGATGCCGGATCGAGCCTTGGCAGGCTATCGATCCGGCATTGAAAGAACACTGCGCCAACAGCCGGAGCCATTGGCGCTGGGTGCGGTCAGCGCCGCACGGGGCGCTTCTGCAGTTTGCGCTGCAGCGTCCGCCGGTGCATGCCCAGCGCACGGGCAGTCGCGGAAATGTTGCCGTCGTGCTCGGCGAGCACGCGCTGAATGTGTTCCCACTGCAAACGGTCCACCGACATCGGGTTTTCCGGCACCAGCGTATCCAGATCGGCATGCTTGGACAGCAACGCAGCCAGCACATCGTCAGCGTCGGCGGGCTTGCACAGATAGTTGCAGGCCCCACGTTTGATCGCTTCCACAGCTGTGGCGATGCTCGAATATCCGGTCAGGATCAGCACCTTCATCTCCGGGTCCAGCTCGAGCAGCTTGGGCAGCAGCACCAGTCCGGAGTCGCCTTCCATCTTCAGGTCCAGCACGGCGTAGTCAGGCAGGTCCTGCTTGGCCATCTCCAGGCCCTCTTCCGCCGACCCGGCGATGCTGACGTGGAGACCGCGGCGGCTCATGGCGCGTGCCATGACGCGAGTAAAGGTCGGGTCGTCGTCTACCAGCAGCAGATGAGGCTGTTCTTCGCCTTCGTGCTGCAACTCTTCGGTCATGTTTGCATTCCTCGCGTAATGATCGCGTCTGGTCAGGCCCGTACCGAGCCGTGCGGCAGACGCAGCTCGGTCAGGGTGCCACCCTCTTCGTGATTGTAAAGCTTCACGGTGCCACCCGCGCGCGTAACGCTTGCCTGACTTAGGAAAAGGCCAAGACCAAACCCCTTGCCCTTGGTCGTGATAAACGGTCTGCCGATCTGCTCGGCAATGGCGAGCGGTACGCCAGCGCCGTGGTCGCGGATGGTCAATCTGATCCACTGTGCGTCCCAGTCCAGCCGAATGTCCAGATTGTCCGGGCTGGCATCGGTGGCGTTGTTCAGCAGATTGAGCAGCGATTGCCCCAAATCCGCCGGCGGCATCAGCCGCGGGGGCGTGCCCTTGCCGAGGCACTGGAAGCGATAGGTGGCTTCCGGGTGCATCAGGTGCCAGCGCTGTAACACCAACTCGACCCATTCGCGGACGGTCTGCTCGACGATGGCCTGACGCCGATCGGCTTCGGCCGCACGGACCAACTGGCGCAGACTGTCCTTGCACAACTGGACCTGCGATTGCAGCAATGCCAGGTCCTCGCTGAGCTCCGCAGGCTCCTTGTAATCCTGACGCAACTCCTTGAGCAGCACACTCATGGTCGCCAGCGGCGTGCCCAGCTCATGAGCAGCACCGGCGGCCTGGGTCGCCACGGCCAACAGCTGTTGGTCGCGCATGCTTTCTTCACGACGCTGAGCCTGAAGCTGCTCCTGACGCCGCAGTTGTTCGGCCATGCGCGCTACGAAAAAAGTGATCAACGCCGCCGCCAGCGCGAAACTCAACCACATGCCATAGACCAGCAGCGTGGTGCGATCAACCGGCGGCACAATGACAGGGTCATACCAGACCAGCATCAAGGTGTACCCAGCAAGCGCGAGTCCGGACAAGGCCACCGAATACAGCCACGGCAGCGTTGCCGCCGCAATGGTAAGCGGCACCAGATAGTAGGAAACGAACGGATTGGTCGAGCCGCCCGAGTAATACAACAGGGCGCTGTGGATCAACAGATCGGTCGCCAGATGCCCGGCATACTCAAGCTCTGTAACCGGCCAAGGCCCGCGAAGCCGCAGCGCCGTACCCAAACAGATTAGCGCCGACACACCAAGCGTGACCCCTAGATGAAACCACGGCAGACCGAACAGCTGGGTGGCGTACGCAAGCCCTACCGCGCCTGCCTGGGCAGCCAGCACGAGGACGCGGATCAGGGTGAGCAGACGGAGGTTCTGGCGGCTGGCAGACAGCAGGTGAACGGATGCGTGCATGGGGTCTCCAAAGAAGCCGCGAGTATAACCAAGCCGCCCGAAACACAGCCTGTCTGCGGCAACGCGCCGCACGGAAAAACTGCGCACTCGCGAGCAAAGGGCTAAAGTCTTTGCGCCGCACCGCTGGTGCCTCGAATTCAGGAGCTCTCATGTTTGTTTCCGTTCCTCGCAGCATTGCGCTGCTGGCCTGCATTGCCTGCCTCCCCGCCGTAGCCGACGAGCAACACTACCATCAGATTTCGCTGCGCGCCGAGGCCAGCAGCGAGGTCGCCCAGGACCGCATGCATGTAACGCTGTTCACCGAGTCGCAGCACGAAGACCCTGCGCAGCTGGCAGCGCAAACCACCCGTGCAATGAATAAGGCACTGCAACGCGCCCGGAAGGTAAAAGAGGTCGAAGTCAGCCAGGGCAGCCGTAGCAGTTACCCGGTCTATGAGGAAAAAGGCCAGAAGATCACCGCCTGGCGTGAACGCGCCGAACTGCGCCTGGAAAGCGGAGACTTTGCCACGCTCTCGAAGCTCACCGGAGAGCTGATGCAAGACTTGCAGATGGGCGGCATGTACTTCAGCGTATCCGACTCGATCCGCCAACAGAACGAAGACGCCCTGCTCAAGGACGCTGTAACCGCTTTCCGCGCCCGCGCGCAGCTGGCCACCGAGGCGCTGGGCGGAAATGACTACAAGATCGTCAGCCTGAACCTGAACAGCGGCGGCAACTTTCAGCCGGAGATGATGCGCAGCGTATCGATGAAGAGCATGGATGCCATGCCGACGCCTGATGTCGAGGCCGGGACCCGGCAAATCAGCATCAACGCCGACGGCGTGATCGAAGTCCAGATGCCCTGAAGCCATGCCACTTGGCCCTCACGGGCCGCGTCTCTAGCGAGCAAGCACGGCCCACAATAAGCATCGATCAGCCGACACTGACAGAGCCTCTGAAGCGGCCGAAAGGCGGAAACAAAAACGCCGCGAACTTCGCGGCGTTTTGTGTTAGCGCAGAGGCTTAGATGTAGAAGGCTTTCAACGGCGGGAAGCCGTTGAATTCCACCGCGCTGTAGCTGGTGGTGTAGGCTCCGGTGGAAATCCAGTACATGCGATCACCGATGGCCAGGTTCAGCGGCAAGCCGTACTTGTAGTTCTCATACATGATGTCGGCGCTGTCGCAGGTCGGGCCGGCGATCACCACTTCTTCCATCTCGCCCTTCTTCTCGGTCCAGATCGGGAACTTGATGGCTTCGCCCATGGTTTCGATCAGGCCGGAGAACATGCCGACGTCGGTGTAGACCCAGCGCTCTACTGCGGTGCGCGACTTGCGTGCCACCAGTACCACTTCGCTGACCAGAATGCCCGCATTGGCAATCAATGAACGACCCGGTTCGAGGATAATTTCCGGCAGTTCGTCGCCGAAGTCTTCCTTGAGGAAGCGGATGATTTCTTCAGCGTAGGTTTCGAGGCTGTTGGTGCGGGTGATGTAGTTGGCCGGGAAGCCGCCACCCATGTTGATCATCTTCAGCTCGATGCCATCTTCTTCCTTCAATCGCTCGAAGATCACCTTGACCTTGGCAATCGCTGCGTCCCACACCGAGATATCACGCTGCTGCGAACCGACGTGGAAGGAGATGCCGTAGGGCTCCAGCTTCAGCTGACGGGCGAGGATCAGCAGGTCCATGGCCATGTCGGTCTGGCAGCCGAATTTGCGCGATAGCGGCCAATCGGCGGTGGTCGAACCTTCGGTGAGGATGCGGACGTAGACTTTCGAACCCGGAGCGGCCTTGGCGATGTTGCGCAGATCCGCTTCCGAGTCGGTGGCGAACATGCGCACGCCCTTGTCGTAGAAGTATCGGATGTCTTTGGCTTTCTTGATGGTGTTGCCGTAGCTGATGCGCTCCGGGCCGACACCACGGGACATGACCTTGTCCAGCTCGTAGATCGAGGCGATGTCGAAGCTCGAGCCCTTGTCACGCAGCAAGTCGATGATTTCAACCGCCGGGTTGGCCTTCACGGCGTAGTAGACCTTGGCAAACTCGAAACCGGCGCGCAGATCGTCGTACGCCTTGTCGATGGTTTCGGTATCGATGACCACAAACGGCGTTTCGTGCTGGTCAGCGAAGGACTTCATCTTCTGGAAGGTGGATCGGGAATAATAGTCTTCGATCTTGATCGACATGCAAGGCTCCAAATCGGGAAACGTAAAGTCGGATTAGGGGTGAGCAAGAACGCCTGATCAGTTTCCCCACTTTGGTTCGCCTACTTCCCAAGGCATGTCGCCGAGTATCATGGCCAAATCGTCGCAACCGCGCGGCGACCTGGTAAATCCTGATCTCTCGTCGTCAGTACTTGAGCCGGATGGATCGTTGCCAGCATGGACGTTCGGGCGCGAACTTTAGAACCACAGCTGTTTCAGATCAATGAAAAATCCGCACTCACTCCCTTTTTTATCGCTCCAGGCAAACCTACCGTATTCAAACCGACAGATACGCTGCGGGGATGTTCCATCCGTCTCGCCCCGCGGCGGCTGAGCGGGCTTCAGCCACGGCAGTCCTCCGGCGCCCTTTGCGCTATAATCGCCGGCTTTTTCCGACACGCTTTCTATACCGGGACCGCCATGACCTCTCAGGCCGCCGAAGTCGCGAAGCGCCGCACCTTCGCCATCATTTCCCACCCCGACGCGGGTAAGACCACCATCACCGAAAAGCTGCTGCTGATGGGCAAGGCGATTGCCGTGGCCGGCACCGTGAAGTCGCGTAAATCCGACCGTCACGCGACCTCCGACTGGATGGAAATGGAAAAGCAGCGCGGCATCTCCATCACCACCTCGGTGATGCAGTTCCCCTACCGCGAGCACATGATCAACCTGCTCGACACCCCCGGCCACGAAGACTTCTCGGAAGACACCTACCGCACCCTGACCGCGGTGGATTCGGCGCTGATGGTTCTTGACGGCGGTAAAGGGGTCGAGCCACGCACCATCGCCCTGATGGACGTCTGCCGGCTGCGCGACACGCCCATCGTCAGCTTCATCAACAAGCTCGACCGCGACATCCGCGACCCTATCGAATTGCTCGATGAGATCGAGGCGGTCCTCAAGATCAAGGCCGCGCCCATCACCTGGCCGATCGGCTGCTACCGCGACTTCAAGGGCGTGTATCACCTCAAGGACGACTACATCATCGTCTACACGCCGGGCCACGGGCATGAACGCACCGACGTGAAGATCATCCAGAACCTCGACTCCGACGAAGCGCGCAAGCACATCGGCGACGAGTACGACCGCTTCGTCGAGCAACTTGAGCTGGTCCAGGGCGCCTGCCATGAATTCGATCAGGACGAGTTCATCAAGGGGCAACTGACCCCGGTGTTCTTTGGCACCGCGCTGGGCAACTTCGGTGTCGACCATGTGCTAGACGCCGTGGTCGACTGGGCGCCGCGCCCGCTGCCGCGTGAAGCCAACGAGCGTGTTGTCGAGCCGGTGGAGGACAAGTTCACCGGCTTCGTCTTCAAGATCCAGGCGAACATGGACCCCAAGCACCGCGACCGCATCGCCTTCATGCGCATCTGCTCGGGCAAGTATGAAAAAGGCATGAAGCTGCGTCACGCCCGCATCGGCAAGGACATCCGCATCGCCGATGCCCTGACCTTCTTCTCCAGCGAGCGTGAGCAGCTGGAAGAGGCCTGGGCTGGCGACATCATCGGCCTGCATAACCACGGCACCATCCAGATCGGTGACACCTTCACCGAAGGCGAAAACCTCGGGTTCACCGGCATTCCGCACTTCGCCCCGGAACTGTTCCGCCGTGTGCGCCTGAAGGATCCGCTGAAATCCAAGCAGCTGCGCCAGGGCCTGCAGGAACTGGCCGAAGAAGGCGCCACCCAAGTGTTCTTCCCCGAGCGCAACAACGACATCATCCTCGGCGCGGTCGGCGTGCTGCAGTTCGACGTCGTCGCCAGTCGGCTGAAGGAGGAGTACAAGGTCGAGTGCGCCTACGAGGCAATCAACGTCTGGTCCGCGCGCTGGATCGAGTGTGATAACGAGAAGAAGCTGAAGGAATTCAGCGACAAGGCCTACGAGAACCTGGCGGTCGATGGTGGCGGTCACCTGACCTATCTCGCGCCGACTCGAGTGAATCTGAGCCTGATGGAAGAGCGCTGGCCGGATGTGAAATTCAGGGCGACGCGCGAGCATCATTGAGTCAGCAACACGCCAGCATGCATGCATCAAAGGCTTCGCGAGCAAGCTCGCGAATGAGGTGACGATCGCTCTCCCAGCTATCAACAGAAGGACGCAACGGAATGCGCTTTCATGGACGGGACTTACGCAAAGGGCGAGTCAGCCTCCCAAACCAGGCCTACGTACTGACCTGTGTAACGCTGGACCGATCGTCCATCTTTATAGAGGCAGGCGCAGCGGCGACACTGGCGCGTGAGATTCACATGATCGGCAATTCCGGACCCGTTCAGTCTTTAGCCTGGGTCGTCATGCCCGACCATCTGCATTGGCTCGTGCAGCTGAAAACTGGTTCGCTCAGCCAGGTGATGCAGAGCCTAAAATCGCGGAGCGCAATCACCACCAACAGGCTTCGTGGCGACCATGGCCCGATCTGGCAAAAGGGTTACCACGACAGAGCCGTCCGTAGTGAGGAAGACCTGCGCAACGTTGCCCGGTACATCGTCGCGAACCCGCTGCGCGCCGGGTTGGTCAAGCGCCTTGGTGATTACCCGTTCTGGGATGCGGCCTGGTTGTGACGAGGCTGCTGGTCGACGTTAAACAGCTTCGCGAGCAAGCTCGCTCCTACATCCGCAGTCCAAGCCCCACGCTGTATCTGTAGGAGCGAGCTTGCTCGCGAATAGCCGTTGAACCAACTCGCCTTGCTACTGCTCCTCCCCCAAGGTAAAAGCCACCACCGAATCCCCAATCTTCGTCCCGAACGACCCATGCCCGCCGGCCACTTGCACCACGTACTGCTTACCGGTCTGCTCGGACACATAGGTCATCGGCGTGGCCTGGCCGCCGGCTGGCAGGCGCGCTTTCCAGAGCTCTCTGCCGTTCTGCAGGTCATAGGCGCGCAGGTAGTAGTCCAGCGTACCGCTCATAAAAGCCACGCCACCTGCCGTCACGATGGGCCCTCCGAGCGCGGGCGTGCCCACAGGAAACGGAAGGCCAAGCGGCGCGCTATCGCGGCTGGTGCCATTCTTGTGCATCCAGACCTTTTTCATGGTGCGCAGATCCACGGCGGTGACATAGCCCCACGGCGGGCTCTGGCAAGGCAGGCCCAACACTGATAGCAGAGGCTTCAGGCTGACCATATAGGGCGCACCAAGATTGGGTTGCAGGCCGGTTTCGCCACCGCCGGTACGCGCTTCGGGATCGACCTCGCTGCGCTTGTACATCTTCGAGACGAATGCCAGGTAATTAGGCGCACCGAACAGCAATTGCCGGCTTGGATCGACCGCCACCGATGGCCAGTTGAAGGTACCGACGTTGCCTGGATAGATCAGCGAGCCCTTCTGAGAGGGCGGCGTGAAGTCGCCCTCATAGCGCAGCTGACGGAACTGGATGCGGCACATCATCTGATCCAGCGGCGTCCCGCCCCACATGTCCTTCTCGTACAGCGGCTCCTGCGGCGCATAGGTAAGCGCCGAGACCGGCTGAGTGGGCGCGGTGAAATCGCCATAATCGGTGCCTTGCGGTACAGGCACCTCTGTGACCGGCACGATGGGCTCACCGGTACGGCGGTCTAGCACATACAGGTCGCCGCGCTTGGTCGGCTGGATGATGGCAGGCACTTTGCCTTCCGGCCGGTCGATGTCGACCAGTGTTGGCTGGGACGGAAGATCGCGGTCCCAGAGATCATGGTGAACGGTCTGGAACTCCCAGCGTACCTGGCCGGTTGCCAAGTCCAGCGCAACCAGGCTGTCGGTAAAGCGCTCAGCCTGCGCGGAACGCTCGATGGCCCACTGGTCCGGTGTCTGGTTGCCGGTAGGGATATAAACCAGGCCGAGGGATTCGTCGGCCGTCGCAGTCGTCCACCAGTTCGGCGTGCTGCGCGTGTAGGTTTCACCTGGCGGCAACGGCTCGGTGGCGTCCGGATTGCCCGGGTCGAAATTCCAGACCAAACGACCTGTGTTCACGTCGTAGGCGCGAACCAAGCCGCCGGGCGAATCCACAGCGCCGTTATCGGTGACGGCACCGCCAATGATGACCAGCTTTTCCGTGACCACCGGCGGCGATGTCGGTAGATAAACGCCCAGCGCTCCTTCACCCAGCCGCAACTTCAGATCGACCACGCCGCCATTGCCGAAATCCTCACAGGGTTTTCCATCCTCGACGTCGAGGGCGACCAGCGTGGCATCGTTGGTGGGCAAGAACAGCCGACGCGCACAGCGAGCCGCGGGTTGATTTGACTGACCGCCATTCGTGGCTGCGGCGAGATAGCGGGCCCCATCGTGGTAGGCCAGGCCACGGCAGGTCATGTGTTGGTAGTACCCGGCCTCGCGGTTGATATTCGGGTCATAACGCCAGCGCTCTTCGCCGGTATCGGCATCAATGGCGATAGCGATGCTGTGCGGCGTGCAGATGAACAGGCTATTGCCCACCTTGAGCGGTGTGACCTCATAGGTGAATTCGCCCGGATCGTTCGGCCCCGGCAGGTCGCCGGTGTGGTATTCCCAGGCTTTAACCAAGTTGCCGACGTTATCCGGCGTGATCAGGTCAGCAGTGGAATAGCGGTCGCCCTGTTCCGATCCGCCGTACGAGGGCCATTCGCTATTCGAGCGACCGGCCTGGCCCTGTGGGTCCAGACCCTGCATCTGCGCATCGCTGAACTCGCCCGAGATCGAGTGGTAATCCTGCGTCAGCGAGTAGCCCGCCATCAGCGCACCGGCCAGCAAGCCGATCCCGAGCAACCCGCTCGCGCCATCTCGCCAGACCAACCGGTCGCTGACGTAGCGATTGACAAAGGGCAGGATCAGCCAGAGGCCGAGGATGCACCAGAGATCGATCCGCGGCGCCAGCTGCCACCAGTCGAAACGCACCTCGTATAACGTCCACG
The DNA here is from genome assembly GCF_053470365.1 of Stutzerimonas tianxiuensis. Taxonomy (NCBI): domain Bacteria; kingdom Pseudomonadati; phylum Pseudomonadota; class Gammaproteobacteria; order Pseudomonadales; family Pseudomonadaceae; genus Stutzerimonas; species Stutzerimonas tianxiuensis. The sequence continues at coordinate 50,959 of NZ_JBPVWS010000005.1, forward strand.
CCAGGGTTGCCAGCAGCAACACCGCGTACAACCAGATCGCCGCACGGCGTCGTGCCAACAGCAAACCGGCCACCACCAGCAAGCCAATGCCAGCCAGCAGGTAGTACCAGGAGCCACCGAGCACGGCCAGGTATCCGCCCCCGCCTGTCATCAGCACACCCAGCACCAGAACGACGACGGCCGTCAGGGTGATCCGCAAGGGCCTCGGCCCATAATCGATGCTCATGTAAAACGCTCCAGCCGGTTGGGTCTAAATCAAAAAGGCCGGTGAAACTTCTTGACACAAGTTTCGCCGGCCTTAAGTGGATGCGGCAGCAGGGCCTTTAGTTCAGCGGTTTCGGTCTGCCGATCAACTCGCTGCACTAACGGCAAGCGGCTGAGCTTCCGGCCGCTTGATCACCGCATAGATCAGCCCGGTCACCAGGCTGCCCGCGAGGATCGCGACCAGGTACAACAGCGCATGATTGATGGCGTTAGGGATCAGCAGCACGAACAGCCCACCGTGAGGCGCCAGCAGCTTCGCGCCGAAGGCCATGGACAGCGCGCCGGTCAGGGCGCCGCCAGCGATGCTGGCCGGAATCACCCGCAGCGGGTCTTTCGCCGCAAAGGGAATTGCGCCTTCGGAGATGAAGCAGCAGCCCAGCACCAGCGCCGCCTTCCCGGCTTCGCGTTCGGTCTGCGCGAACTTGCGTCGCGCAATCAGCGTGGCGATGCCCATGCCGATTGGCGGCACCATGCCGGCGGCCATGGTGGCGGCCATCGGCGCGTAGCTTTGCGACGCGAGCAGCCCGACCGAGAAGGCGTATGCTGCCTTGTTCACCGGCCCACCGAGGTCGACGCACATCATGGTGCCGAGCAGCAGCCCGAGCAGGATGGCGTTGGAAGTGCCCATGGTGTCGAGGAAATCGGTCAGCCCGGCGAGCAGCTTGGCCACCGGCGTGCCGACGATGTAGATCATCACCAGGCCAGTCACCAGGCTCGCCAGCAGCGGAATGATCAGGATCGGCTTCAGCGATTCGATACTGGCTGGCAAGGGAATCCAGCGACTGACGGCCTTGGCTGCATAGCCGGCGACAAAGCCGGCGATGATGCCGCCGATGAAGCCGGCGCCGAGCGTGCCCGCCAGCAAGCCGCCGATCATGCCGGGCGCAAGGCCGGGTCGGTCAGCGATGGAGTAGGCGATGTAGCCCGCCAAGAGCGGCACCATCAACTGGAAGGCCGTTTCGCCACCGATCTTCATCAGCGCGGCGGCCAGCGTGCCCTCTTCCTTGAACGCCTCGATGCCGAAGACGAACGACAGCGCGATCAGCAGGCCGCCCGCGACGACCATCGGCAGCATGTAAGACACGCCGGTCAGCAAGTGCTTGTAGACGCCTGTCTTCTCACCTTTCTGTTCACCACCGGCATCACTTGCCGCAGTGCCACCGCTGAGTACAGCGCCTTCCTTCAGTGCGCGGTCCAGCGTTGCCTCGGGTTGCTTGAGCGCGACGCCGGTGCCGCAGCGATACACGCGCTTGCCGGCGAAGCGGGCCACATCCACCTCAATGTCGGCGGCGAGCAGCACCACATCGGCGTCCTCAATGGCCTGGGGTTCGAGCACGTTACGTGCGCCTACCGAGCCGCGCGTCTCGACCTGCAGGTCATAGCCTTTACGGATGGCCGCCTGCTGCAGCGCTTCGGCTGCCATGAAGGTGTGCGCGACTCCGGTTGGGCAGGCGGTGATGGCGACCAGTTTGGGCTTGCCGGTGGCGGGCGTGGGCTCGGCATCATCTGCCGCCTGCAACTCGGTCGCCGCCTCGGCAGCGCTGCGCAGGAAGGCTTCCGGATCGAGCAATGCTTCGGATGGCGTGGACTGGGCGACGCGCTTGCCGACGAAGCGTTGCAGCGATAACGGTCCGGTCTTTACCACGACGACCAGGTCGGCGTTGGCGATCTGTGCGGGAGTCAGTGGCGAGCCGATGGCCTTGGGGTCGTGGACTTCCACGGCGGTCGACCAGCCCAGACGCTGGGCGGCCGCTTCGAGCAGGCGTGACGTCAGCACGCTGGTGACCATTCCGTTGGGGCAGGCCGTGACGATGAGAAGATTCATTCCTTCACCTCTTGTTCGATTTATTGGCTCAGCGGCTGGAGGCGCACAGCGGCCTCGAGGTCGGCCAGTTGTGTCGTGTCGGTGATACCAAAGCCGACCTGCCCGACTGCCTGCGCGGCAATCGCGGTGGCCTGCGCAAGGGTGCGCTCGGCGGGCCATCCTTCCAGCAGGCCGTGGAGCATGCCGGCGAGCAGCGAGTCACCGGCGCCGACGGTGCTGACGACCCGAACCTTGGGCGGATGGGCGTGCCATGCCGCGTTCGGCGAGAACCAGCTGACGCCGTTTGCGCCCTGCGAAACCACCACATGCTCAATGCCTTGGGCTTGCAGTCGTCTCGCTTCGGCGGTCAGCTCCGACGACTTGTTCAGCGCGATGCCACGGGCCTCGGCCAGCTCTTCCTCGTTCGGTTTGATCAGCCAGGGTGAGGCCGCCAGACCTTTACGCAGGGCATCGCCACTGGTGTCCAGCGCCACCCGCACGCCGAGCGCTTTGAGCCTGCTGAGTAGCTGGACGAACCACTGGCTGGCGATGCCGCGAGGCAAGCTGCCAGCGACCACCACCAGGTCATGGACAGGCGCCAGGCGCTCCAGGCGTGCCAGCAGCTCGGCGCAGTGCGCCTCGCTCACCATCAGCCCCGGTCCGTTGATGTCGGTGACCTGCCCGCCCGCTTCGGCCAGTTTGATGTTGCTACGGGTATCACCCGGCACGCGGACAAATTCGTCGGCAAAGCCCCGTGCAGCGAACAGCTGCTCGAAGGCCTGCGGGTTGCCTTCGCCGAGAAAGCCAGTAACGGTCAGCTGGTGGCCGAGATCGGCCAGCACCTGCGCCACGTTCAGGCCCTTGCCGGCGGCATGCACCTGCAGGCTGTCGCTGCGATTGACCTCGCCCAGGCGCAGCGACGGCAGCTGCACCGTCAGGTCGAGGGCCGGATTAAGCGTGACAGTGAGGACGCGAGCCATCAGCAGTGCTCCCCAACGAAGGCACGGACTTCATGTGCACCGGGCAACATCAGCGCTTGCTTGGCCAGTTGCTGGCAGGCGGTGAAATCCAGCTCGCGCACCCGCGCCTTCACCAACGCAGTACTGCGCGCCGACACGCTGAGTTCATCCACACCCAGGCCGACCAGCATCGGCACGGCGAGCGCATCAGCGGCCAGCTCGCCGCAGACGCCGACCCACTTGCCATGGGCGTGAGCGGCCTCGACGGTCATGCCGATCAGGCGCAACACGGCCGGGTGCAAGCCGTCGGCCTGCCCCGAAAGCGTCGGGTGCCCACGGTCGATGGCCAGGGTGTACTGCGTGAGATCGTTGGTGCCGATGCTGAAGAAGTCGACCTCCTGCGCCAGCACCGGGGCGATCAGCGCAGCGGAGGGGATCTCGATCATGATGCCGACCTGCAGGTCGGCCACTGGCAGCTCCTGACGCAGGCGATCGACCATGGCCTTGGCGCTGCGCCACTCGTCAATGTTGCCGACCATGGGGAACATGATCCGCAGCGGACGGCCCTCGGCCGAGGCGAGCAAGGCGCGTAGCTGGGTTTCGAGAATGTCCGGACGCTGCAGGCTCAGGCGAATGCCGCGCACGCCGAGGAAGGGGTTTTCTTCGGCCGGCATCGGCCAGTACGGCAGCGGTTTGTCGCCGCCGACATCCAGGGTTCGCACCACCAGCGGGCGCCCTTCGAGGGCTTCCAGTACACGGCGATACTCGGCTTCCTGGGTGGCCTGATCCGGCGCCTGGGCATGGTTCATGAACACCAGTTCAGTACGCAGCAGGCCGATGCCCTCGGCCCCCATCGCCACGGCTTCAGGGGTTTCGCCTGCCGCGCCGATATTGGCGGCAATCTCCACCGGATGTCCGTCGCGGGTGATGGCCGGTTCCAGGCGACGCTCATTTGCCAGGCGCTTGCGCTCCTCGCGGGTATCACGCTCGCTACGGGCCTGTTCCAGCTGCGCGTCGGTCGGCGCGACCAGCAGCTCGCCGCGCTCGCCGTCGAGCAACAACAAGGTGTTGGGTGCCAGCCCGAGCACACCCGGCCCGGCTCCGACAATCGCGGGAATGCCCAGTGCGCGGGCGATGATCGCGCTGTGGGAGGTGGCGCCGCCGCCAGCGGTAAGGATGCCGGCGACGCGCTGGGCATTGAGCGTGGCGACGTCCGAGGGCGCTACCTCGTCCATCACCAAAATGTAGGGTTCGTCCGGCGCCTGCTCGGCTTCGACACCGGTCAGACAGGCCAGCACGCGGCGACCCACATCACGCAGGTCCGCAGCACGCTCGGCCAGTAGCTTGTCGTGCAGGGCTTCCTGCTGCTGCGCTGCGCTGTCGATTTCCTCCATCCAGGCTGCTTCGCCGCTCAAGCCCTTCTGCAAGCGCACCTGGACTTCTTCGCGTAGCGCCGGGTCTTTTAGCATGGCCTGGTGAGTGGTGAAGATGTCGCGGATGCTGGCAACCTGGCTTTCTTCGATCAGCGTGCCGATTTCCGCATGAACCTTGTCCAGCGCGGCGTCCAGCCGTTGCAGTTCAGCTGCCGGCGACTCGCCGCGTTTCGGGTAATCAATCACCTGCGGTTTTCGCACCAGCACCGGACCGATGGCGATGCCCGGCGACGCGGCGATGCCGTTCACCTGCTCACCGGCGCGCAGCGCGGCCTGCTCGATGGCTGACGCTGCAGGCCCCTCGGTGATCTCGAGGGGCTCGCTCGCGTTCCCCGCCACCGGTAGCGGTTCGATCTCTTCGCCCAAGCCTTCCTCGACAGCGCGCACCAGCGCCGGCAGCGCATCGCCGGCAATGCCGGGCTCGGCCATGAATTCCAGAACCTGACCGCGCTGCGCGCCCATCGCCAACAGTTTGCTCAGGCTCTTGACCGACACGCCGGCGTTTTCGCTGCCAGCCTGACGGACGCGAATCTCTCCCTCGAAGGACTGGGCAATTTCGGTGAGCACCTTGGCCGGGCGCGCGTGCAGACCATGGGCGTTGGCCAGCGGCACCTGCGCGCTTGGCCAGTCGGCGGGCACCTCGCCGCCCAGAGCTTCGAGCACCGTGCGGCTGGAAGTCGCCTGACTCAGCTCCTGCCCGCGGCCTTCGATCAGCAGGTTGCACAGCCGCTCGAGCATGGCCTGATGCGCCTCACCCATGCTGGCCAACACGAACAGCCCATTGAGCGGCTGGCCCTGATGCTCGAGATTCGAGACTGGCGTGACGAAAGCGAGGCCAGGACGCTGCACCGACTGCTCGCTGCTGAGCCACCACAGGCCATCCCCCAGCGGCAGCGACTGGCCGAGCGGCAGACTGGCATTGAAGCCAGGCTCCACGCATTGCGCCCGCTTGAGCAGCTTGACGCCCTGCCAGGCCAGCTCATCGAAGTCATCGGCGACGACGCCCAGCCCGACCAGCTCGCCATCGAGCGCCAGTGCCTGCGGCGCACCCTGCAGCAGATCAATGATCGCCTCGGGGCTCTGCGCCTTTTGCAGCGCCTCGCTCAGATCGCCTTCGCCCAGCGCTCGGGTCAACAGCTGCAGCAACCGCAGATGCTCATCCGAACGCGCGGCAATGCCGATGGCGAGGTACACCTGCTGACCGTTTCCCCAAGCCACACCTGCGGGAAAGTGCAGCAGCCGTACGCCGGTGGTGAACACCTGATCGCGGGTCTCCGGCGTGCCGTGGGGAATCGCGATGCCCTGACCGAGAAAGGTCGAGCCTTGCGCTTCGCGCGCGCGCAAACCGTCGAGGTAACCGGGCGCCACCAGCCCGTCGGCGACCAGCACCTCGCCCAGCAGAGCCAGCGCCGCGGGCTTATCTGCTGCGGCTTGATGCATGTGGATGTGCTGTGCATTCAACTCAAGCATGGGAGAACTCCTGCGGGGCTCGCGATTGTTGTGGCCGACGGCTGCGTCGGCATTGCCCGAATCCTGGGCTGGCGCTTCAGACCGAAAGACTGCTGAAACGTTTCACCTAAGGCTGGCACATTACGCAATATTGGGTAATTCTAGAAGCCCGATTTCATACCACCCGTCTCAGGACCCTCTGTTTGAAACTGACCGACATCGCCCGCCTTGCTAACGTTTCGGTAACCACGGCCAGCTACGTGCTCAACGGCAAGGCCGCTCAGCGGCGGATCAGCGCGGCCACGGTCGAACGGGTGATGGCTGTGGCTGAGCAGCAGGGTTTTCAGCTCGACCAGCAGGCTGCCGGCCTGCGCCGAGGACAGTCGCGCACGCTGGGCTTCGTTGTTCCGGATCTGGAAAACCCCAGTTATGCACGCCTGGCCAAGCTGCTGGAGCAGCGGGCACGGCAGCGCGGCTACCAGCTGCTGATCGCCGGAACCGATGACGAGCCAGACACCGAGCGTCAGGTCATTCAGCTGCTGCGCTCGCGCCGCTGCGATGCCTTGATCGTCGCCAGCTGCCTGCCAGGGGACGACGCCAGCTATCAAAAACTGCTCGCTGCAGGCCTACCGGTAATCGCCCTCGACCGGGCGTTGGATGCGGAGCATTTCTGTTCGGTGGTCAGTGCCGACTGCGAGGCGGCGGTGCAATTGACCCGCTCGCTGCACCTCCCGCCCACCGCCCACATCGCATTGATCAGTGCACGGCCAGCCCTGCGGATCAGCCAGCAGCGCGAGGAAGGTTTCCATCGCGCCTTGGCTAACCATTCCGGTCAGGTCAGCGTGCTGCGGGCCGAGCAGTTCAGCCGTGCCTGCGGCCGGCAACAGATGCTGACCCTGCTCGACAAAGGGTCACTACCTGACGCCCTGATCACCACCGCCTACGTGTTGCTAGAAGGCGTCTTCGATGCGCTGCGCGAGCGTGATCTGCTGTGGCCGGACAATCTGCAACTGGCCACTTTTGGCGATGCGCAATTGCTGGATTTCCTGCCAATCAAGGTCAACGCGATCTCCCAGCAGCATGAGCAGATCGCCGAACAAGCGTTGAGCCACGCGATTCGCGCCATCGAGCAGAACGACTATCGCCCCGGCGTTATCGCCATCGAACGGGTCCTGAAACAGCGCCGTCACTGACGCCCCTTGCGGGCGCCGACGCGCTGGCGGAAGCTTGTCGCCTTTCAACGAGCCGCCCTAGCCTAGATGAACATCGAACAGATCACCCAACGCCTGCACGCGATCCGCGATCAGAACGAGTGGCAGCGTTATCACAGCCCGAAGAACCTTGCGATGGCCGCCAGTGTGGAAATGGCCGAGCTGGTGGAAATCTTCCAGTGGCAGACCGAAGACGAATCGCGCCAGCTGCCAAGCGACAAACTCGCGCATGCCGGCCAGGAGGTCGGCGACATCCTCATGTACCTGCTGCTGATGTGCAGCGAGCTGGGCATCGACATGGAGCAGGCCTTACTGGCCAAGCTCGCCGACAACGAGCGGCGGTTCGCCCGATGAGCGACCGGCATTTCGATGAGCTGGCGACGCGCTTCGCCGAGAAAATCTACGGCGGCGCCAAGGGCGCAATCCGCCTCGCCGTGCTGCAGGCGGATCTCACCGAGGTACTGCCAGAGCGGCCTTTGCGCGTTCTGGACATTGGTGCCGGGCTTGGTCACATGAGCCTGTGGCTGGCGCAGCAGGGCCATCAGGTGACGCTGGCCGAACCCGCCGAACCCATGCTCGAAGGCGCTCGCAAGCAGTTCGCCGAAGCAGGCCAGACCGGTACGTTTATTCAGGCGCCCTGGCAGGATGTGGAAAGCCACGTCGAAGGTCGTTTCGATCTGGTCATCTGCCATGCGGTGCTGGAATGGCTGGCCGAACCGCAGGCGATCCTGCCGGTGCTGCACCGCCTGATCGCCAAAGACGGCTGGCTGTCGCTGGCCTTCTACAACCGCGATGCGCTGATCTATCGCAATTTGCTCAAGGGCCATTTCAAGAAGTTGCGCACCCAGACTTATGCCGGCGAGCGTCAGAGCCTGACCCCGCAACAGCCGCTCGACCCGCGCGAACTGGCGGCGCAACTCGCACCGCACTGGCAGGTCGAATCAACCAGTGGCGTGCGCGTATTCCATGACTACATGCCCGCCGATTTCCAGGCCCGCACCGAGGCTGCCGACCTGATCGAGATGGAACTGGCCTACCGCCGCCATCCGACCTTCGCCGGCCTTGGGCGTTACCTGCACTGGTTGTGTCGGCCACTCTGAGCCGACCGGGAGGTCCCGATGTCGATCCGCCCTGCGCTGCCCCTGTTTTACTCGCTGCTTGGATTGAGCCTCGCGGCGTGCCAGGGCAGCAACCCGTACACCAACGACTCTGCGCCAATTCCACCGGCTCCGCCCATCGAACGCATCCAGTCGCCCACCTACCCGGCGGCGCCGCAGGACTTTTCCAGCTACCAGAACTGGAGTTGGCGCAACCCTCCGGCGGGTACGGCTTCGCTGGGCGCCGAGGAGCTGCAGGAAATGATCTCCGGCGCACTCGATCAACGCGGCTTGCGCCCGGCACCAGCCGGCGCCAAGGGCGATGTGCAGATCAGCGCCAGCGCACAGATGGAGACGCGCGTGCGGCAGGTCTACGATGACTATGGCCCTCGAGTAGGCGTCGGTGCGGGGCGCTATGGTGGTTACGGCCCAGGGTACAACACCGGTTACGGCATTGGCGGCAGCACCCCGGTGGTGCGCAACTATGAAGAAGAAGTGGTCACGGTGCGCATCGAGATGATCGACAGCGGCTCTGGCCAGACCGTCTGGAGCAATCGTGCCGAGGCCCGCAGTGGCGGAGATCAGGCCGAACGCAAGGACGCCGCGCGAGAAGCCGTGAACCGGGCGCTCGCCGATTATCCGCCACGCTGAGATTGCGTAATTTACGTAAGGAGAACCGAGATGCTCCGTTCACTGCTGATGCTGCCCCTACTGCTGGTGCTGGCCGCCTGCCAGAGCACCCAGGTGCAACGCGACTTCGACCCGCAGCGCGACTTTTCCGCCTACCGTACCTGGAGCTGGAAGGAGCCGGCCCTGCAGTACCGCCCCGATGATCCGCGCATCAAGAGCGACCTGACCGAACAGCGCATTCGCAGCGCCGTCAGCGAACAGCTGGATCAGCGCGGCCTGCGCCAGGCAGCGTCAGGCGCGCAACCGGATCTGTTGGTGCAGGCCTGGTTTCTCGTCGATGAGCGCAGCCAGCAATACACCACCTCGTCGATCGGCGCCTGGGGCGGCCCCTGGCACGGTTACTGGGGTGGCCCAATGATCGCCGACACCCGCACCATCCACTATCAGGTCGGCACCTTGCAGCTGGATTTGTATGACGCTGACGACGGCAAGCTGGTCTGGCGTGGCAGCGCAGAACAGGTCCTGCGCGACAACCCCGGCAGCCCTCAGGAGCGGGCCGGGATGTTCCGCGAAACCGTCAACAAGGTTCTTTCACAATACCCACCGCGCTAACATTGCCGGCTGGCTCCCCTTTCAACCCGCCGCTCCGGCGGGTTTTTATTTCGCCTCTCGGAGACATTCGCATGCCTGTCACAGCCTGGTGGCTTCTTGTGATGCCATTGATTGCCGGGGCTTTCCTGCCCCTACAAGCCGGCATCAACGGACAGGTCGCCAAGCACTTTGGCAGCGTCATGGGCGCGGCAATGCTCTCCTTTGCGGTGGGCACAGCGGCGCTGCTCTGTGTCGTGTTGTTCCAGCGAGACATGCCGGGCCTCCAGGCGTTACGCGGGCTTAATTGGTATCACTGGTGCGCCGGCCTGCTGGGCATGTTCTTTATTGCCACCGCCGCCTTTGCCGGCCCGCGCATCGGTGCGCTGCTGTTCATGGCACTGGTGCTGGCCGGGCAGCTGGGCATGGCGCTGCTGCTGGACCATTTCGGCTGGGCGGGCTTTCGTCAGTCGTCGATCAGCCTGGGCAAGCTAGGCGGGTTGGTGCTGATTTTCGCAGGCGTCTGGATGATCCGCCGCGGCTGAGCGCGGCGGTCGAGCTATTTGCGCTCGAAGGCGTAGAACAGGTTGGGCTCGCTGACCAGATACAGGTCGCCACGGTCGTCAAAGGTCATGCCCTCAGCCTGAGGCACGCTGTTATCGAGACCGGCGAAGCCGCTCCACAGTGAGCGGAAGCTGACCAGCTCGCCCCCACTGTCGAGTTCGAGCATCATCTTGGCTTCGTCGCTGAGCAACACCAGGTGGCCGGTGCGCTCGTCGTAGTGAACCGAGGCGAGATCGCTGGCCATGTCTTTGTCTTCGATCCAGGCTTCGCGGTCGATGACGTTTAGATTCAGCTGCCCGTTGAAGCTGGCCTTGATGCCCTGAATCTCGTATAGCTTGCGCGGCGAATGTTCCTTCACTACAAACAGTCGATCACCGGCACGGTCGTAGCCCAGTCCCTCGAAGCCCGCGTTATCCGACGCGCCCATCGACAGCGACACAGCCGCGTAATCCTCCCGCACCAGCTCACCAGGACGCGTGGGGACCGGCAGGATCACAATCGACTGGCTGCGTTCCTCGGCAACCGCCAGCAGGTTGTCACCCAGGTAGGTGACCGCCTCGACATCGATGAAGCCCTTGAGCGGATAACGGGCAATGAATTCGCCATTGAGGTCGAGCGCGATCAGCTCTTCGGGGTTGTTCACCACGGCCCAGAGTTGGTTGCGCTGCTCATCAAAGGTCAGCCCGGAAAGGTTGTTGCCGACGGTCGCCACCGGCTTTGCCTCGACCCGCACCTGATATTCGGGCAACCAGAGGCTGCGCGCCTGGTGAGTCTCTGCGTGCCAGGCTGACTGCAGCGCATAGAACACACGTTCATCGAGATGAAAGGTGGCAGCCGTGTGCAGCAGCCCGGCCGCCAACATTCCCAATGCCCAGACCTGCGGGCGAACCTCGGACAACCAAAGCGGGCGGGTACTGAAAGCAGTCGGCATCGTCTTTCTCTCGTGGGGCGCTAGCGAGATAGCCTGATTGGGATGGGTTGCAATTGCATGACGGTGCGCACTACAGCGACGATCAGCCTGTTACTGACCCACCACCGCGGCTGCGGTTCAATCTCAACACCGGGAACTGCCAGCCGGATTGGCAGCCCAAGGGACCAGGGAACGGCTGCGCTTGCGGCCGCGGATCGTCACGCAGGAGTGCAGCATGCAGGTGGAAAGCTTTTTCGAATGGTTGGGCCAGGCGCTCGGCACCGTGATCCGTTACATCGTCGATGCGCTCAGTGGATTTTTCGGACTGTTCGCCGATGCTGGCGCCAATTTTCTCGAGGGCCTGTCGCGCACCCTTGGCATGGACCGATCACTGATCAGCCTCATTGCGCTGGCCATCGGCCTGATGCTGCTGGTCGGCGCCTTTCGCGCCTTCTTCCGTCGCTCGATCATCGCTGGGGTGATCTATCTGTTTCTCGGGCTCTGGCTGTTGAGCTGGTTGATTCACTGAGCCACTCGTAGCGCCCAGCATCATCGGCAACGGGGCCGAACAGGTTCTAGCCCCATCACTCGGCTGCGCTCCGGACCCTCGCGACGTATCATGCGCGGCTGTTCGGGAGCCCTTCATGTTATTGACCGCCTGGCAGCACGCCCCCACCCATAAACGGGTCTGGGCGCTGGCTGCGCCGATGATTCTGTCCAACCTCTCCGTGCCGCTGGTGGCGCTGGTCGACAGTGCCGTCATCGGCCACCTGCCGCATGCGCATCAGCTGGCGTCGGTCGCCGTCGGCGGCAGCCTCTATACGCTGCTGGTATGGGTCATGGGCTTTCTGCGCATGGGCACCACCGGCTTCGCCGCCCAGGCCGCCGGGCGCGAGGATGGCGGCGCGCTGCGCCAGGTGTTGCTGCAAGGGCTACTGCTGGCGCTGGGCTTCGCCCTGCTGTTGAGCCTGGTCGCCCTGCCCCTCAAAGGCTACGCACTGCAGCTGATGCAGCCCTCGGCAGAGCTGGACAGCCTGACCCAGGCCTATTTCCACACCCGCCTGTTCGGCCTGCCGGCGGCCCTGGCGAGCCTGGCACTGATCGGCTGGTTTCTCGGCACCCAGAATGCCCGCGCGCCGCTTGCCATCCTGCTGACGACGAATCTGATCAACGTCGCGCTGGATCTGTGGTTCGTCATCGGGCTGGAGTGGGGCGTGGCCGGTGCGGCACGCGCCTCGGTCATTGCCGAATGGAGCGGTGTGCTGGTCGGTCTCGCGCTGACCCGAGGTGCACTGTTGCGGTACGCCGGACATCTCGACCGTCGCGCGCTGCGACTGTGGGCCAGCTGGCGCCCGTTGATGTCAGTCAATCGGGACATCTTCCTGCGTTCGCTGGCGCTGCAGCTGGTGTTCTTCCTCGTCACCGTACAGGGGACGCGGCTGGGCGATGCGACGGTGGCGGCCAATGCCTTGCTGCTGAACGGTTTGATGCTCACGGCGCACGCGCTGGACGGCTTGGCTCATGCAGTCGAAGCACTCAGTGGCCATGCCATCGGCGCCCAGAGCCGCACCGAGCTGCGTCGGATCCTGACCGTTGCCGGCGGCTGGTCGCTGCTGGCGAGCCTGGCCTTCGGGCTGTTCTTCCTGCTGGGCGGCGAGTTGTTCATCAGCCTGCAGACTGACATCCCCTCGGTACGCGAGACCGCCTCGACCTATCTGCCCTATCTCGCCGCGCTGCCCCTGGTCGCCGTCTGGAGCTATCTGCTGGACGGTTTGTTCATTGGCGCCACCCGCGCGCGGGAAATGCGAAACGCCATGCTGCTAGCCGTCCTGATTTCGTTACCATTGGGCTGGCTGCTGCGTGGCATGGGCAATCACGGATTGTGGTTGGCCTTCCTCGCCTTCATGCTCCTGCGGGGCCTGTGCCTGGGGAGCATCGCCAGACGCCTGCAACGCCAAGGGCAATGGTTCGCTTCGACCCATGCGGCGCCAGCTGCCAACGCCGCAGCGCAACAACCCTAACCAAAGGACCTTCAGAAAATGGCCTATGCCGTCGCCGCCTACCTGCACTTTGTGGCGATCTTCCTGCTGTTCTCCCTGCTGGTGCTCGAGCACCAGCTGTTCCGCCTGCCGCTGAACTTCAAACGCGCCCGCAGCCTGTTTCGCGTGGATCTGGCCTTTGGTATCGCGGCAGGCCTGGTGCTGCTGACCGGCGCCGCACGAGCGATGCGCTATGGCAAGGGGCTGGACTACTACCTCAATAACAGCTTCTTTCACGCCAAGATCGGCTTGTTTGTCGCTGTCGCGCTGCTGTCGATCTACCCCACCGTAACCTTCCTCAAGTGGCGTCCGGCACTGAAGGCCGGCCAGGTCCCGTCGATCACGCCTTCGGCTGCGCGCTGGGTGAAAACGGTAATTCGCATCGAGCTGCTTGCCCTGCTGCTGATCCCTCTGCTGGCGACGTTTATGGCGCGCGGGCTTGGCGTGATTCCGCAGTAGGCCCGCCATCTTCTGGCCGCTCGGTCAACTCCTGCCTTAGCGGCTGATCTGAGCGTCCGCCTTAGAACAGCTGCGAAATTCTTCGAAAACGATTCCAGACATCGACTGTCGACTCAAGACCGCGGCGCAGCAGTTCATAAGCCCGCATCACCCGACGGAGCCGAGCCGATGACCGAACGCCTGAGCATAACGCCCCTCCCTTTCAATCCCGATTTCGAGCAGGTGCCGGACGATGAGTCCGAGACCATTTCTGGTCTGATCCAGGCGATGCGCGAGATCGCCGAGACCACCTTTGCTGACGGTGGCCATGCCATTCGCAGCGTGCATGCCAAGAGCCACGGTCTGTTGCAGGGCGAAATCGAGGTGCTGCCCGACCTGCCGCCGGAACTGGCCCAGGGTGCTTTCGCCAAACCAGGAAAGATGCCGGTGGTGATGCGCTACTCGACCAACCCAGGCGACATTCTTGATGACAAGGTTTCGACCCCACGCGGGCTGGCGATCAAGCTCATCGGCGTCGAGGGCGAACGCCTGCCCAACAGCGACGCCGAGGTCACCCAGGATTTCGTCATGGTCAACGCGCCGGCCTTCATGGTGCCGACGCCCAAGGACTTCCTGAAGTCGGTGAAGCTGATCGCCAAGACCACCGACCGCGCGCCCCGCGCCAAGCAAGCGCTGTCTGCTGCCCTGCGCGGTGCCGAGAGCCTGGTGGAAAAAGCCGGCGGGGAAAGCGCAACGCTCAAAGGCATGGGCGGTCATCCCACCACCAACCTGCTCGGGGAGACGTACTACAGCGTGGTCCCGGTGCTCTATGGTCGCTATTTCGCCAAGCTTTCGCTGGTCCCGGTGTCCCCGGAACTGAAGGCCTTGACCGACCAGAACGTCGACCTGAAGGACAAGCCGAACGGCTTGCGCGAGGCGATCAACGACCATTTCGCGAAACACGGTGGCACCTGGGAGCTGCGCGTTCAGCTGGCGACCGACGTTGAGAAGATGCCTATCGAGGATGCCAGCGTGGTCTGGCCAGAAGATCTCAGCCCGTATGTCACCGTCGCGCGGATCGAGGTGCAGCCCCAGTCCGCCTGGAGCGATGCCCGCGCGGCCGTGGTGGATGATCAGATGTCTTTCAGCCCTTGGCACGGCCTCGCGGCACATCGCCCACTCGGCGGCATCATGCGTTCGCGCAAGCCAGCCTACGAGATGTCATCGGAGTTTCGCGCACGTCACAACGGCTGCCCGATGCAGGAGCCCAAATCACTGGATCAGCTGCCGAGCTGATTGTCCCAGCGCTGAAACGACCACGCCCCGCCAGCGTTGCCGGGGCGTATTCACATCAGGGCCAAAGTTTCTGGCGTTCGCCTGAGTGCTGAATCTTCGCTGCCGTGAACCTGGCCGCTCAACCGCGAGGTAGCGCCGGCCTACTGCCACCGACTCGCCAGTCAACCCTGCCCTGGCTCCCGGCTGCATCTGGCGCTATGGTCGGCACACCTCCATCCAGGGACGAATCATGGCCGCCAAACCCAGCAATACCCGTCAGCAGATTCATCTTGCCGTACTCATCGACGCCGACAATGCCCCAGCCGCCATCGTCGAGGGGTTGTTCGAGGAGATTGCGAAATATGGCGTCGCCAGCGTCAAGCGCATCTATGGCGACTGGACCAAGCCCAACCTGGGAAGCTGGAAAAAGGTACTGCTCGACTATTCGATCCAACCGATTCAGCAATTCGCCTACACCTCCGGCAAGAACGCCACCGACAGCTCGTTGATCATCGACGCGATGGACCTGCTCTACACGCGCCGCTTCGACGGATTCTGCCTGGTGTCCAGCGACAGCGATTTCACCCGCCTGGCCGCTCGCCTGCGCGAGGAAGGGCTGACGGTGTATGGCTTTGGCGAACAGAAGACGCCATCGCCCTTCGTTTCCGCCTGCGACAAGTTCGTCTACACCGAAATCCTTCGCGCCGACGCGCCCAAGTCCTCCCAGGAGCCGCCGGGCAACGGCGAAAAGACGCCTGCTCCGGTGTCTGCAGAGAAGAGCGACGACGACGCCAAGAGCAGCGAAAAGAGCAGCCAGGTCAAAGCGCAGAAGGCTCCGGTGGAGTTCATCGCCAAGGTGCTGAGCGACATTGCCGATGATGAAGATGACTGGGTGCAGCTCGGCGAACTCGGTTCCAACATCAGCAAGCTCCGCCCCGCCTTCGACCCACGCCTGTACGGCTTCAAGAAACTCAGTGACCTGATCAAATCGCATCCCAAGCGCTTCGAACTGGAAGCAAGAGGCACCACCTCGACCGGCGGCAAGGCGCTGTATGCCCGAAATATCAAGTCGAACAGGTAGCCCGACTGAGAGAGGCTGGCATCGCGCAACCAAATCGGCGTGCAGCACCGAACCCTCACCCATCGAACCCTTCTAAGCAGACATCGACTTCAAGGAGGTTTCCATGACCAAGGCTCTGCTCACTACCCTAGGTTTAGCCCTTTGCGCCCCTGTTGCGTTTGCCCAGACACCCAAGCCCGAGGTGATCACTCACCTCAACGGGATGGATATCGAGGTCAGCGCCATGGGCGTGCCGACCTCGACCACCGAGGCGGGCGGTGAGCTGGTGGGGATTCGGGCGGTGAAGGTGATGAACAACACGGGCGACACCGTGACCTGCGAATTTCATGTGCCGGACGATGCGCGGGCGGACACCTCCGCCCCGCCCGTTTTCACCGTGAGCCCCAACTCCCAGCGCGTTGAGCGGGTGCCGGGCGAGTACTCGCCCGACCAGCCCTTTGCCGAACTGACCTGCCGCGGCGCCGCGCAAAGCATCGGCACGCCAACGGTCGAACAGACCAGCGAGCCGGAAGCCCAGCCCGCTGCCGTCACCCAACCTGAGACCGAAACCTCACCAACGCCCGCCAGCGGAACGCCAGCCGACTCGACGCGGTCTCGCGAAGGCGCGAGCCGCGATCGTTGATCCGGATAGGTCGGATGATGCGCCCGAAAACTTCGGGCGCATCGGCTGCCGCACAGTGCCCGTGAGTCTCGGTTTCAGGCGGACGGCAACCAGAGACTACGGCGTTGCTAGCGCCGCTCTTCGCGGATAAAGGGAATGCCCAGCGCGCCCGGCTGATTGCCGCTGACCTGCTTGCCGCTGGCCACCCAGATCATCACCGCCAGGGTTACGGCGTAGGGCGTCATCAACACGAAGTACTGCGGCAGGCGCACGCCGGCGGCAGCCAGCTGCGGGATCAGCGCCTCGATGCAGCCGAACAGCAGCGCACCGGCCAGCGCCTTCCACGGAGACCAGCGCGCGAAGATCACCAGCGCCACGGCGATCCAGCCACGGCCACCGGTCATGTCGGCAATCCACAGTTTGGTACTGAGCACCGAGATATAGCCCCCCGCGAGGCCGATCAGCGCGGAGCCGGCGAGAATCGCCGCCAGCCGGTAGCCCATTACGGAAATACCCGCCGCATCCGCCGCCTGTGGGTTCTCTCCGACCGCGCGCATCCGCAGCCCTGTCGTGCTGCGTGTGAGAAAGGCGACCACCGCGAGCACGATCAAGGGCGTCATGAACACCAGCGGGTTCTGCACGAAGACTTTGCCCAGGAGCGGCAACTCCGACAGCGGCCACAGCTCGACCGCGCCCAACCCCTTCACCGGCTTGTTGGTCCAGTCCAGCAGCGTGCCGAGCAGCCCGGTCAGCCCCTGGCAGAAGAACACCAGCGCCAATCCGGCGATCACCTGGTTGATCCGCAGCACCAGTACCATCAGCGCGAACAGCAACGACACCACCGCTGCTGCAACCATGGCCAGGAACAGGGAGATGCCCGGCGTGCCGTAAGCCAGCTGCGCGCCGATACCGGCCAACGCGCCGACCAGCATCAGCCCTTCGGCCCCCAGCGACAGCACCCCGGCACGCTCGGTGAGAATCAGCCCCAGCGCCGCGAGGGCGAAAGGTACGGCGAAGTCCGGTGTGTTCCCAAGCCAGTTGGCGATCATGTCCATCAGCTTTCGCCTCCCTGAACGCGGCGGATACGGTGGCGGATAAAGAAATCCGAGGAGGCGACGCAGATCACCAGGATTGCCTGGATCAGCTGCACCATGGAAAAGGGGATCTGGTAGAACACCTGCAAGCTGCGCCCAGCGACGAAGAGCATCGCCATCAGCAAAGCCACCACCAGCGCAGCCAGCGGATTGTTGCGCGCGAGAAAAGCGATCAGGATGCCGGAGAAGCCGTAGCCCTGATAGAACGACTGGGTCAGCCGTCCCTCCTGCCCCGCCGTGACCAGAAACCCGGCGATACCCGCCATGGCGCCAGAGATCAGCACCGTGCCGATGATCATCTTCTGCACCGGCACCCCGACGGCGCCCGCCACACGCGGATTGGCATCGACGAAGCGCAGGTACAACCCCGCGCGGGAAATGCCGAGAAACCACAGCGCCAGCAACGCGACGACCACCGCCAGCGGCACCGCGGCACTGATGCCCTCGAACAGTTCGGGCAAGCGCTCGAACGGCTGAAACTGCGGCGAATAGGGAAACGAACTCTTCGGGTCCTTCCAGCTGCCGTAGAGCAGGTGCAGCAGGAAGTTGATCGCCAGGTAATTGAGCATCAGCGTCGAGATGATCTCGTTGACCTTCAGCCGCAGCTTGAGCAGCACCGGCGCCAGCGCCCAGAGCAGGCCACAGAAAATGGCCGCGGCCAGCATCAGCGGCAAGCGCAACATGGGCGGGCCGACCTCGAACAGCGAAATCGCGGTGGCACCGATGGCGCCCCAGATCATCTGGCCTTCCAGCCCCAGGTTCCAGAATTTGGCGCGAAACGCCATGCACCCGGCCAGGCCGACGAGAATCATAGGCGAGGCCTGGAACAACACGGCCTTCAGGCTCTGCGCGTCGAACACCGTGAGGATGACGAATTCGTTGAGCAGTTCGCCGGCCGGCACCCCGGCGGCGACCAGAATCGCGGCGGAAATGCCCAAGCCGAGCAATAGCGCGAGACCGATGATCAGCGCCTGCCAATGCCAGGCCAGCTGCTGACGGATCTCCAAGGCGTAGCGACGCGACAGCAACGGCTGTTTTGCACGCTTCGCCTCTGACGTGGCCTGCTCCAGCATCATCGGGCGTACCTGTTCATTCATGGTTTGCCCCTTCAGTTGTTAATGCTGCTTGGCCCTGTTCGTCGTGACTCACCATGGCCCGGCCGATTGCCTGCCGGTCAGCCGGGCGGTCGAATTCGGCCACCATGCGCCCGCCACTCATCACGCCGATGCGGTCGGCCAGGGCCAGCACTTCGTCGAGGTCTTCACTGATCACCAGCACGGCCGCGCCGGCGTCGCGAGCGGCACGCAGCCGGCCGTGAACCGCAGCGGTGGCGCGCACGTCCAATCCGCGGCTGGGGCTGTGCACCAGCACCAGTTGCGGGTCGCGGGAAAATTCGCGGGCAATCACCAGCTTCTGCGCGTTGCCCCCGGAGAGCAGCGCAGCTTTCTGTTTCAGCGAACGCACGCCCTGCACATCGAACCCGGCCACCGCCTCGGCGGCCTCTGCTTCCAGGCGCTTGCGCCGCAGATTGAAGAAAGAACCGTAGCGCCCGCTGTGAACCTGCCCGACGCCGAAGTTCTCGGCCACCGACAGCTCGCCGGCCAGCGCCGTGCCGTAGCGGTCAGCGGGGATCGCAGCAATGCGCAGCTGGCGCCGCTGTTCCGGGCTAGCCCGGCGCAAGTCGCCGAAGCCCGCCAAGTCCAGCGTGCCCTGGCAGGGCTCCGGCAACCCCATCAGCACGTTGGCCAGTTCGCTCTGGCCGTTGCCTCCGACTCCAGCGACACCATAGATCTCGCCGGCACGTAGGCTCAGCGTCACGCCATTTAGCGCGCCGTGTCCGCCTACCCCGGTCGAACGCAAATCGCGCACCTGCAGCCGCACCTCACCCGGTGTCGCCGGCTGATACTCGCTGGCCGGCGCGGAATCACCCACGGTCAGGCGCACCAGTTCGGGCACCGAGACCGTCTGCGGATCAAGGGTTTGAATCGTCCGTCCGCCGCGCATCACGGTGACGCGGTCGGCAAAGCGTTTCACATCGCTCATCTTGTGGGTGACCAGGATCACCGCCGCGCCCTGGCGGGCAAAGGCCCGCACCGTTTCCAGCAGGCGCTCGGCTTCTCCATCGGTCAGCACCGCTGTCGGCTCGTCGAGAATCAATATCCGCGCCCCCGCCAGCAGCACCTTGAGAATTTCCACCCGCTGTTGCTCGGCCACGGACAGTGACTCGGTGACCTGCTGCGGGTCGATGGTGAAACCCAGCTCTGCTGCCTTGTCGCTGATCCGCTGCTCCAATGCAGCCAAGCGCTGCCGATGGCTGCCCGCGAAAGCGTGGTTGCCCGGCCCCTCGGGCAGGGCCAGCTGAATGTTCTCGGCCACGGTAAAAGGCTTCACCAGCTTGAAATGCTGATGAACCATGCCGATGTGGTAGCGGCTCGCATCGCGCGGGCCGCTGAGCCGCACCGCGTTGTCATTGATCAACAGCGATCCGCTTTCCGGTGCGTACAAGCCAGCGGCGATGTTCATCAGCGAGGATTTGCCTGCGCCGTTCTCGCCAAGCAGCGCGTGCACTTCGCCCCACTTGGCGGTGAAGTCCGCCTGGGTCAGGGCCATGAAGCCGTCGAACGACTTGCTCACCCCGGTCAGCTGGATCGCGTTGAGGTTGCTCATTGCTGGGTGATCACTCCCTTGACGAACCAGTCCATCTGCCACAGCGCAGGGTCGGCCATGACCTCGCCGGCGGCGATGCGCTCGGTGCCGTCACGGTCGACCATGGGCCCGGCATAGATCTTCTTCTCGCCTTTGAGCAGCTCTTCGCGGGCGGCCATGATCTTCGCCTTGTCTGCTTCGGAAACCGCCGGGCCGCAGCAGGCCGCGTCGGTGCCGCCTTCGGCCATGGACAGCAGCGCGCCGTTTTCCGGTGGCGTCCAGTTACCGGCGCTGATCTTTTTCAGCTCCGGTGCAAGGAACTTGTCCCACACCCAGACCGAGGAGCAGACGGTGGCGTCCGGGGCGAACTCGCGCATGTCTCTGTGGTGGCCGGTGCCGTGCACGCCGCGCTCCTGGGCGACGATCTGCGGTGTCGGGCTATCGACGTGTTGGCCGAGCACATCAGCGCCGGCGTCGATCAACGCCATGGCGGCGGCGCGTTCCTTGACCGGATCGTTCCACGCGCCGGTATAGACCACGGTGACAGTGGCGTCCGGGTTGATCTGCTGCGCGCCGAGGGCAAACGCATTGACCGTCCAGTTCACCTGACCGAAGGGGTTGGCCGCAACAAAGCCGAGCTTGCCGGTCTTCGACGCCGCGCCCGCGGCCATGCCGCAGAGGTACTGGCTTTCGTAGGTACGGCCGTAGAAGGATTCGAGATTGCCGCTGTTGGTGGTGCCCGAGCCGTTGAGGAACGCCACGTCAGGGTATTTTTCGGCCAGTTCTTTGAAGGTGTCCGAGTAGCCGAAGGCGGTGCCGATGATGACGTTGGCGCCGCGCTGGATGAGGCGGTCCACGGCCGGGCGGATCGAAGAGGCGTTCTCCGGCACGCTCTCGACGTACTGGATCTTGGTATCCAGCTCGGTTTCGAGCTTCTGCCGCGCCTCATCAAAGGCCTGGGTCCAGCCGCCGTCGTTGCGCGGGCTGATGTAGAGCATGGCGATCTTCGCCGGTTTATCGAGGGTCAGCCCCTCACTTTCCTGCGCCGAGGCGACGCCAACAGTCGTCGCCAGCCCGAGAGCCACCGCCGCACACAAGGTCCGTTTCATCTGATTGAGCATTTTTGGTCTTCCTGAGGTTGGCACGTCAAAGCATGTGGTTGATGCGAAACACGTTGTTTTCCGGGTCCAGCAGCACCGCCTGATACCAGTGGTAATAGGTCTCGTAGGGTGCCTTGATCAGCGTCGCGCCCATGGCGACGGCAACGGGCACCAGGCGATCGACCTCGTCTTTCGAGTCGACGTCGATGTTCAGCAGGAACTTGCAGCCGCGCGTGTCGGCGTACTCATCCAGATGCAGCAGTTCGTAAGCGTCCGGCGCGTTGAAGCCGATGCAGCTCTTGCCGGTATCCAGCCCGCGAAAGATCGGTGAGGCGATCTCGGGAATGTTCCGGAAGCCGAACAGCTCGCGGTAGAAGCCACTCAGGGCTTCGATGTCGCGGGCAAAGACGTTGACGTA
The DNA here is from genome assembly GCF_053470365.1 of Stutzerimonas tianxiuensis. Lineage (NCBI taxonomy): Bacteria > Pseudomonadati > Pseudomonadota > Gammaproteobacteria > Pseudomonadales > Pseudomonadaceae > Stutzerimonas > Stutzerimonas tianxiuensis. Next base: position 72,560 of record NZ_JBPVWS010000005.1, read on the forward strand.
GGACAGCGTGCTCATGCGACCTCCAGGCCTTTGCCGAAGGTGGTCTGCTTGACGAACTTGGAGAGCAGGTTGTCGCCGGAGGTGACCGGCGCATGGCGCGGCGGATTGGCGGCGCTGCAGCAACCCGGCAGGCACTCGATCAGCGCGTCGTAGTTGGGCTGATGGAAAAACACCAGCGACTGGCGACCGTTGTCGGCGGCGCTGTCGGCCGGCGGGTTGACCACCCTATGCAGCGTGGAAATCCACTGGTCGTTGGTCCACTGCATCATCAGGTCGCCGATGTTCACCGCGAATCCGTTCTCAACATAAGGCACGTCCACCCAGTCGCCCTGGCGGTTACGCGCCTGCAGACCGCCCAACGCGTTGTCCGGCTTGACGATGGTCAGGCTGCCGTAATCGGTATGGGCACCGGCGCGTAGCTGACCTGGCTCGACTTCACCCTTTAGGTCCGGATAGCTCAGGCTGCGGAACATGCTGATGTGCTTGTCGATCTTATCGTCGAAGAAGGTTTCCGGCAGTTCCAGCGCCAAGGCGAAAATGCGCATCAGCGACTGCGCCAATTCGCTCATCGCGGCGAAATAGTCGCGATAGGCCCGCTCGAAGCCTTCAATGTCGGCCGGCCAGACATTCGGCGCGAAATGCGGGCCGGCAGCGGCGCAGCGGTAGTAGTCCTTCGCCGGCACATCGCTGGGGCCGATGGAAAAGGATTCCTTGAGATCGCCCGGTGCCGCCTCTTCCAGTGAGTACGACAGGCTCTCCTCCGCCACTGCACTGTAGCCACGCACCATGTCGGGGCTGGGCCGGTCGACCTTGCGCTTTTCCGGGAGTGACAAAGCGAAGAATTGCCGCGTCAGCCGCGTCACGCGCTCAATCAGTTCTGTGGGGATCTGATGGTTGGTGATGACCAGAAATCCAATGTCACGACAGGCCTGGTCGACGGCCTTGGCTACCTGGGCCTTGCCCTCCGGTGTGCCGGAAAAGTACGGCGCCAGGTCGATGATGGGAACGTATTGCAGAGTCATGGATGACGCACTCCTCTGTCGCAAGGCTGAACCTGAGCGCGTCGCCAGTGGCGCAGGCGCTTCTCTGTTTGCACGCCGCCTCCCGCTTGCACGCTAGGACGACAGGAGAGGACAGAGCAGAAAGCGTGCCACCGATTCAATTGGATGAAAGATCAATAACTTAACTGCCCAGCGATGCAAAAGCGGATCAAATGGTCCGCTTCGGAGCACTTGGTTTGTGCGTCAAGCACGAAAAGCGGGCGCTCACGACAAGCAGGTTGCGGCTGTCACGACGCATCCGGCTGTCGACCTAGCAGTCACAGCTTATTGATAATAGTTATCAATAGCTATAGCATCTGCACCCCTCCGCTCGAAGCCCCCAAAGGAAATGCCTCAATGCGTCGACTTCTCGTGCCTGTACTGTCGCTACAGGCGCTCGCCGCCACCGCTTACGCTGCCGAAAAACCGGAATCAAACAACGAGCCCATCGCGCTTGAGCAGATGGAAGTCACCGCCACTGGGGCCGAGCGCGGCGACGGACCGGTAGACGGTTATCGAGCAACCCGCTCGGTCAGCGCGACGCGCACCGACACGCCGATACACGAAATCCCACAGTCGATCAGCGTGGTCCCGGGACAGGTCGTGGAAGACATTGCCGCAACGCGCCTGGAAGATGCACTGGACTATGCCGGTGGCGTCGAGCGCGGCAACAACTTCGGCGGCCAGGGCCTGACTGAGTTCCTGGTGCGCGGCTTCAGCTCCCAGGAGTTTTACCGCAATGGCTTCGCCATCAACCGCGGCTACCCCAACATGCCGGACGCCGCCACGATCGAACGCATCGAAGTGCTGCGCGGCCCGGCCTCCATGCTGTATGGCCGTGGCGACCCGGGCGGCACCTTCAACATCGTCAGCAAGCAACCACAGGTTGAACAACGCACCGTACTAGGTACCCAGTTCAACACCGAAGGGCTGCGTCGCGGCACGCTAGACACCACCGGCGCGCTGGACGAGCAGGCCGAGTTCACCTATCGCCTGAATCTTGTGGCCGAAGGCGCTGACAGCTTCCGCGATCACGTCGAAAGCGAACGCTACAACATCGCGCCGGTGCTTCGCTGGGACCTCAGCGACGCCACCGCAATCATCTTCGAAGGCGATTACCTCCATAACCGCCACCCGCTCGATCGCGGCCTCCCGCGCTACGCCAACCAGCAAGGCGAACTGCCGCGCGATCGTTTCCTCGGTGAGGAAAGCGCTGGCAAGTTCAGCAACGAAAACGCCACGACCCAGTTGCGCATCGAGCACCTGCTGGATGATCAATGGACCCTGCGCGGTGGTGTGCAATACCTGGACGGCAGCCTCGAAGGCGGCGCGGTCGAAAACAACGGCTTGGCCGCTGATGGCCGCACCGTGGGCCGCAACTACAGCGAGCGCTGGCTGGAGTGGAACGACTTCGCCGTTCAGGCCAACCTCGAAGGCCGCTTCAGCGCTCTTGGCTTCATGCATACGCTGCTGACCGGTATCGAGTATGACGACTTTAACTACAGCTCACGGATCGACCGTTCCGCGGGTGGCGTAAGCGCCTTCCCCATCGACATGTACGATCCGGTCTATGGCCAGCCACTTCCAGCGATTGAAGGCCCAAAATATTGGGACGACGAAGACCTGAAGTCCTATGCCTTCTATATGCAGGACCAAGTCGAAGTGACCGACCGCTTCACCCTGCAACTGGGTGCGCGCCTGGAGCGCTTCGAGCAGAACTACGTCAACAAGCTGTCGGCCGCTGGCAGCTGGGACCAGTCGCATAACGCTGTGTCGCCGCGCATTGGCGCAATCTACGACCTGACCGAAGCCCTGGCCGTTTACGCCAACGCCTCTCGCTCGTTCAAGCCCAACCGCGGCGCCGACCGCAGCAGCCAGGCATTCGACCCGGAAGAAGGCATCGCCTACGAAACCGGCGTGAAGTACGACCTGCCGGAACACAACCTGAGCGTGACCGCCGCACTCTTCCACATCACCAAGGAAAACGTGCTGACGGCTGACCCGGCAAACGTTGGCTCCCAATCCTTCCAAGTTGCAGCCGGTGAGGTCCGCAGCCGCGGTTTCGACCTCAGTGTCGCGGGTAACATCACCCCGCAATGGCGCGTCATCGGTGGTTATGCCTACGTTGATGCTGAAATCACTGAAAGCAACAGTGCCGCCGTACCGGTGGGAACCCGCCTCGCCAACGTACCGGAGCACAGCTTCAACCTGCTCGACACCTACGAGTTCGACGATGGCGCCCTAAATGGGCTGGGCCTCGGCGTTGGCGTGAAGTACGTCGGCTCGCGCAAGGGCACCACAACCAGCACGGCCTACGACCTGGACGCCTACACCGTGGTCGACCTGCTGGCCTACTACCCGCTAACCGACCGCGTTCGCCTCAATCTCAACCTCGATAACGTATTCGACGAAGAGTATTACGAGCGTGCTTGGAACGTCTGGGCCTATCCAGGCGCCCCGCGTACGTTGCAGGCTGGCATTTCCATCGAACTGTAACCGCCCGCCGTTTCTCGGAAAGCGGACTGTCGCTTTCCGAGACGGCGTTGTTAGCTACGTTCTCTCCCCAGCATGAAGCGCCCAGTTTCACAGCGTGAGGTTAACGACGCGCTATATCGGTTCTCTGCGGCGACCATGGAGCCCTCGCCGAAAACGCCAGCACCGCATCCAGCCTTTTCTATAGTCGATCCAGCGGGCTCAACACAGCTAGACCACCTCGATTTAGCACGTGTGTATAGATCATGGTTGTCTTGACGTCAGCGTGACCGAGCAGCTCTTGTACGGTGCGTATGTCCTGGCCGCTTTCCAATAGATGCGTCGCGAAGCTGTGGCGGAGCGTATGCGGCGTTGCCAACTTCGCAATCCCCGATGCCGTTACCGCACGCTTGAAGGCGCGCTGCACCCGCTTCTCATCCATATGGTGACGGCGTACGGCCCCGCTGCGCGGGTCCACTGACAGTCCCGTCGCTGGAAATACATACTGCCAAGCCCACTCCCAAGGAGCCTTGGGGTATTTACGAGACAAAGCGTCCGGGAGATAGACATCCCCGTTGCCTTCGGCCAACGCCTGTTGATGCATCACTCGCACCGTCGCGAGGTGGAGTCTAAGAGGCTCGATCACACTGACAGGGAGCACCGTGACGCGATCTTTTTGCCCCTTACCGTCACGGATGATGAGTTCGTTGCGTGCAAAGTCCACGTCCTTCACCCTCAGCCGCAAGGCCTCCATCAAGCGAAGACCGGCCCCATATAAAAGTCGCGCGACAAGGCCGACCTCCCCTTCGAGCCGGCTGAGTATCTGCTGCACTTCTTGAATAGACAGTACAACAGGCAGTCGGGCGGGTTTTTTGGCGCGCACTACTTCGCCTAGCCAGGGTAAATCCTGCTTGAGCACCTGCTTATAAAGAAACAACAGCGCGGCAAGCGCTTGGTTCTGCGTAGAAGCAGAAACGTCTCGCCGAACCGCGAGGTCAGAAAGAAAGACTTCTACTTCCGCAGCCCCCATCTCAATAGGGTGCCGATAATTGTGAAACCGTACGTAGCGCTTGACCCACTCGCAATAGACACGTTCAGTTCTAATCGAGTAGTGTTTCAGCCTGATCTGATCGCGTACCTGATCTAGCAATCTCGGCTTTCCGTCCATGGTGTATAACTCCCTTATACAGTCATCGTCCTTTCGAAACGCAGCCTAGACAAGGAGCGCAGTCATGGCAAGGAATGTTATACACCAGTCCCGTCGGATGTCTTATACACCACTTGGTGTCTAATTATAGCTAGGTAATTGAATGGATATCGAGAAAGCTCTCAGAGATATCTCTTCAGGAGATAATCATCTCGCATGGTCTGCGGGGTGGAGCATAATCAAAGCAAATGTAGCTGAGCTTAGTGAGTTCCCATTAGAATCAATAGCCACCATTCGCGCCGCCGTCGCGAAACTACCAAAACCGGAGCATTTATCAGTCACTGATAGTCGTGAAATACCTAAGCTAGCACTAAAAATATTAGAGTTAAAAGCGTCAAAAACCTGCAGGTGCAATCTTTACAATTCTGCTCAGAGTTTTTTGCCAGAAGAAGAACAGAATCGTGGCTATATACAAATCGAAAAGAAAAATGACATCCCATGGGAGCCTGAGTTTTACTGCAAATGCTTACACTGCGGTAAAAGATACTTCGTTCACGAAAGCCACAGCTATCACTACCCGTGGGCCGAATGGTCTGCAATCACCTAACTAGTGGTTCAAACCGTTCGCTACGCTCACTGGGACGGGCTAAAGCCCGCCCCTTAACCAAACGTTAAGGGGCGCACGAAAATTGTAGTGAATTCCTCTCCGTATTATCGCGGCTGCTGAACCCGATAAAGGAATGAGGAAGAGAAATGAATAAAGAAAGAAATCGAGCTTGGAGGCGTTTTAAAACAAAAATGAAATCTAAAAGAGGTGGTCAATCTCAAGACTCCAAAGAGACGCCTGAGAAGAACTGGAAGCTGATGTACATTCGGTCGGAGAAACTTATTCGAGCAAAGCAACTAGGAATAGACTATCCGATAAAGACATCGCGTCAGATTCTGGACGACGAGCAGCCTTTGGAAGACAAATAGAACCATGAAAAATGTACTGTTTATCTGTAGCCGCAATCAGTGGCGAAGCCCCACAGCTGAAACAGTCTGGCGTAAACACCCAGAAATCAGTGTTCGATCTGCGGGTACAAGCCCAAATGCTCGAAAAACAGTAGGCCCAGCGGACGTCCGCTGGGCTGATGTAATTATTGTCATGGAACAGAAGCATAAGAACAGGCTAGTTGCGGAATTTACTCGTCTTCTTGATCACAAGCCTATTCATGTTCTTGAAATCCCAGATGAGTACAAATACATGGACCCCGAGCTCGTAGAGATTTTGGAGGATTCCGTGGGTGGTTGCCTTGGCCTTTAGCGCTCAGCCCCCCTTAACAACTGGTTCAAACCGTTCGCTTCGCTCTCTGGGACGGGCTAAAGCCCGCCCCTTAACCAAACGTTAGGCTCTTAGAGCAGGAGGCTCCTTTGTATACCGGAAATTGTTTATGTGGCGGAATTAAATTCCGTATTGAATCCGAGCTTGAACCAATTCAAATATGTCATTGTTCACAGTGCCGCCAAGCCCAGGGGACACCATTCGCCACAAACACGCCGGTTTCCTCAGCTGCTTTTCAGCTGATCAGTGGCGCAGAATTAATTACGAGTTTTGAGTCATCTCCTGGCAAACAACGAGTATTTTGCAGCAAGTGCGGATCACCCATTTACAGCAAAAAGGACACTTTACCGGGCGTATTACGCATCAGGGCTGGCCTCCTTAAAGAAGAGCTTTCAGTCAAACCAGTGGCACATTTCTACACAGGATCAAAGGCTAATTGGTGGCCCATCAGTGACGACTTACCACAGTTTGAGGAGGCTTATGTCCCACCGAACAAAGCCTAACAACTGGTTCAAATCGTTCGCTTCGCTCACTGGGACGGGCTAAAGCCCGCCCCTCAACCAAACGTTAGGCCCTGTGAAAAAAGGAGATTCGCCAACATGAAAGTACTCACGCTACCAGGCATTGGGAATTCAGGGCCAGAACACTGGCAAAGTCGCTGGGAACAACTAAATAAAAATTATATTCGCGTCAATCAATTAAGCTGGGACAATCCAAACTGCGCAGAATGGGTCGAATCTCTTGAAGAAAGCGTTAGACCTGCTGGCCCAAGCACTATTCTGGTAGCCCATAGTTTGGCATGCCTGCTCGTTGCGCACTGGGCGGTAAAAACAAAACTACAAATCAAAGCAGCTTTATTAGTCGCCGTACCAAACCCCAAAAATCCAATATTTCCAACTCAAGCAGCTGGGTTCGAGCCATTGCCAAACCAGCCCCTGCCTTTCAAATCTATTATTGTCGCAAGTACCAATGATCCCTACGGTGGTATCTCGTACGCTGAAGAGTGCGCTTCGATATGGGGTAGTGATCTTGTTAACATCGGTGAGGCCGGTCATATCAATAGCTCTAGCGGTCTGGGCGCTTGGCCAGAGGGTCAAAAACTCCTACAAAAACTTCAAACGGCCTAACAAGCGGTTCAAATCGTTCGCTTCGCTCTCTGGGACGGGCTAAAGCCCGCCCCTTAACCAAACGTTATATTCGTTAAAGGGACTTTGTGCGCGTGAGCCAAGACGAAATCAAGCTAGAGAAGCCTTTGTTCTATAACAATCCATTCGGATTAAGATTTGAGATTGGCCCAGCTGAAATTGGCGTCTGGGCCAACCGAGAAAAACGCCAACTTAATGAAGAATACTTCAAAGCTGCCCTAGAAAGGGCACAAAGTATATTTAACACAGCCTTTACATCTTCAGATAACATATCAATTGTCTATCAGATATTTTCTGACGGCAGAAGAAAAATTAAGGAAAAATGCTATGTTCTTCGTCAAATAAAAATAGAAAGACCAAAAGGAATTTCATTCTCTAAGCACAGAGAATTATATTCGGAAAATTTAAACTACAAATGTGAATACTGGCATCGAGCCACGGCGCACGGGCTAACAACCGGAGATGCAAATATCAATAAAATCTTGTTAGCTTCAATAAACACTGACTTTATATCAAGGCAGCCATCAATTGGCGGTGAATGTTATTTCATAAACCACACCAAAGGTCTTGTGCTGAATCTCTACGACGACCGAGGCATGGATGTAGTGGCGCTAAAAAAAGAAACGCTACTGCCTTTATACAAAAGTCATAACGAGTGGGTACTGAACTACGATAGGGAGCACATTGATGAGATGTTCTCGCAAATATAACAACTGGTTCAAGCCGTTCGCTTCGCTCACTCGAGACCGGCTAAAGCCGGCCCCTTAACCAAACGTTAGGCTCTTAGAGCAGGAGGCTCCTTTGTATACCGGCAATTGTTTATGTGGCGGAATTAAATTCCGTATTGAATCCGAGCCTGAACCAATTCAAATATGTCATTGTTCACAGTGCCGCCAAGCCCAGGGGACACCATTCGCCACAAACACGCCGGTTTCCTCAGCTGCTTTTCAGCTGATCAGTGGCGCAGAATTAATTACGAGTTTTGAGTCATCTCCTGGCAAACAACGAGTATTTTGCAGCAAGTGCGGATCACCCATTTACAGCAAAAAGGACACTTTACCGGGCGTATTACGCATCAGGGCTGGCCTCCTTAAAGAAGAGCTTTCAGTCAAACCAGTGGCACATTTCTACACAGGATCAAAGGCTAATTGGTGGCCCATCAGTGACGACTTACCACAGTTTGAGGAGGCTTATGTCCCACCGAACAAAGCCTAACAACTGGTTCAAATCGTTCGCTTCGCTCACTGGGACGGGCTAAAGCCCGCCCCTTAACCAAACGTTAGGCGTCGCAAATGCGATACATGCCCCTAAAAACAAAATAGGACAGATGCATTGTCGAACTATTTCAAGCGCTACGAACGCCATGCTTTTGCTGTCCTGCTTCTCGTAACTGGCTCTGTCACTTTTGGAGCTGTCACCGGAATCGCTCTCGGATGGCCTTGTGCTGGGAAATTGATGGCCACTGCAGGTCTTCTGGCCACTCTAACTGGCGTAGTTCAGCTTGAGGTGGCGGGACTCTTCACAAAGCTCTTTGACCGGTACGGAGACGACGTCAATTATCCGTATGGACCACCGTCGCATATCACCCGAGAGATCATCGACAACCCAGACACGCCTGTTAGAACTTGGCTTAGAACCTATGCATTCTTTAAACCAGCCACAGGATTCTGGTTTATCGTCATAGGCACACTCATGCAGGTCTTTGCGGTGTGGCTTTAGTACGCGCAAGAGCAGCGCCGCCTAACCAGGCATTCAAGCTCGCTCGCTTCACTCGCTGGGACTGCCGTACCGCCAGCCCCTTAATTTCGCGTTAGGTGCTTATGCTTATCGAGCTGATACTAACAATTCTGTGTTTTACGCCAGCAATGTTGGCAGCCGCAGTGTTATATGCTGGCTTGCTGCTAACTAACGCAAGGCTTTTTTATGGCACCTTCAAATTAACGCTCGGCATGGCCATCTATTTGTTTTTTGCATGTATTTTTCTGTCCCCTCTATTTTACCTTATCGGGAAACATAGAGAGTCCTCAAGCGAATCAATGGCTAACCAGCTCTTAGTATTTTTAAGCTATGCAGTCATAATGGCGCCATCACTAGTGTATTTGCTGAAATATAAAATCAAATCACTACAAAGAGCTGGTTATTTTTTGCCGCGCAAGTAGGCAGCACCTAACAAGGCGCTCAAATCGTTCGCTTCGCTCACTGGGACGGGCTAAAGCCCGCCCCTTAACCAAACGTTAGGGATGCTCTGAGGTAGCCCTGTAATTCCGGCCAACTTCAGCCCCCGCAGATTTTGAAAGCGATATACCGATCAAGCAACGATCAGATTGTCCGCTTATTTCTAAGCTTTTAGCCGCCGCGAGCTTCTCCTGGCAACCAGTGCATGCACTACAGGCGCACCGCTCCTGTATTCGCCAGTAGATGTCGGTGCGCCATTCATACAGAGCGAACAGCGTCACCAAGGCTGTGCTGGTGCGCCCCAATTCACTCCGCTGTGATCAAGCGCCTCGTCGATACAAGTGAACTTCCCCCCCAACGACACGATCCCCATTAATGCACAGTCAGAGCGAGCCAGGCAGCAGGCGCATCCGCGCGATGCATCAGGCCCGGATCGCCCAGCGATGAGGATGCCTCCGTGACCGTTATCACCCACAGCACGCACCACACGACACACAGTACTTCCCGTCATGTACCGAACCCGGTTCACGCGACGTTGCTCGCCGGGACCGTTCCGCTGTTTCTAGGCGGCCTGCTAAGTGATATCGCCTACTTTCAGACCTATGAGATTCAATGGACCAATTTCGCGTCGTGGCTGGTTGCCGGCGGCCTGGTTTTCTGCGGATTGGCGATCGTGTTCGCGCTGGTCAATCTGGTCAAAGCCACGCATAAGAATGGGCGGCCGCTGATCTATCTGCTGTTGCTGGTCGCCACTTGGGTGCTGGGCTTTTTCAACGCGCTGGTACACGCCAAGGACGCTTGGGCGAGCATGCCCTCCGGCCTGATCCTGTCAGTGATCGTGACCCTTCTTGCCTGCGCGGCGACCTGGATCGGCTTTACCAATCTACGTTCGGGAGGTGAAGCATGAACTACGCAGGCCCACTGAGCGCCCTGACCGTGGCGCTGTTCTTGAGCGCCTGCGGCGGCGCGGAGCAGGACATCGCCTCGGTAAAAGGCGAAAACCCCAGACTAGACGAACCTCAGCGCGGACTGTTGCCCAGCATGACGATTGCTGACCCTGTCGGCTGGGGCGATAAGAAGCCAACCGTTCCCGAGGGTTTCACGGTGAGTGCGATCGCGACCGATCTGCAAATCCCACGACAGACCCTCGTATTGCCGAACGGGGACATCCTTGTGGCCGAAGGCCGCGGAGGCAATGCACCCAAGCTCAGGCCTAAGGATGTGATCGCCGGTTACATCAAGGCAAAGGGCACGACTTCGGTCAAAAGCGGCAATCGCCTGACCCTGCTACGGGATGCGGATGGCGACGGCGTGTATGAACTGCAGAAAGTGTTTGCGGACGACCTCAACGCGCCGTACGGCCTGGCGCTGGCCAACGGCAACCTCTATGTCGCCAATCAGGATGCGCTGGTGCGCTTCGAGTATCAGGAAGGTCAGACCGAGGCCAGTGGCGAGCCGGTGAAGGTCACCGACCTGCCCTACCGGATCAACCATCACTGGACCAAGGCACTGACGGCGAGCCCGGACGGACGCTTCCTGTATGTGGGCATTGGTTCGAACAGCAACATCACCGAACGCGGGATGGAGGCTGAAGTCGACCGGGCGATGATCTGGCAAATCGACGCAGAAACCGGCGCTCACAAGCCCTACGCAACGGGCCTGCGCAACCCAACAGCACTGACGTTTCGCCCCGACACGGACCAGCTGTGGGCGGTGGTGAACGAGCGGGACGAGCTTGGACCGAACCTGGTCCCCGACTACCTCACGTCGGTACAGGAAGGCGGCTTCTACGGCTGGCCCTATAGCTACTGGGGCCAACATGTCGACGAGCGCGTGCGCCCACAAGACCCGGATTTGGTCGCCAGGGCGATCAAACCCGACTATGCGCTAGGCCCGCACGTGGCGGCGCTGGGCGTGGACTTCTCGTCGCCGGTCATGGGTGAAAAATTCGCCGAAGGCGTGTTCGTCGGCGAGCACGGCAGCTGGAATCGCGAAGATCCGTCCGGTTATCAAGTGGTGTTCGTGCCCTTCAGGAACGGAAAACCCTCGGGCGAACCGGTGGATTTCGTGACCGGGTTTCGCACCGCCGAAGGAACGCACGGCAGGCCGGTGGGCGTGACGGTCGATCCGAAGGGGGCGCTCATCGTCGCGGACGACTTGGCTAACATCGTATGGCGGGTGACCCGGACACAGTAATGCCCACGACCGGCTGCGCTGGGCGAGATGGCCAACACAGGTTCCAGCACAGCTCGAATGGCCCCAGTGCGGTTTTACTGGGGCCTGATTTTTGGAGACAGATGGCGATGAAAAAGCTTTCGTTGCAGATCCTTAGCGCTGTGGCTGCCGGCGCGGCTTCCCTCGCCATTGCCGCACCCGCTACGGTTGAGAAGAGCCAGTGGCCATTTAGCGTGACGCCACGAGCCAGCTTCTCCGAACCCTGGGCCATGACCTTTCTGCCGGACGGCACGGCATTGGTCACGGAAAAGCGCGGTGCGCTCAAGCACGTCGACGTAAAGACCGGAACGGTTCATGAGATCACCGGCGTGCCAGAGGTGGCCTATGGCGGTCAGGGCGGGCTGGGTGACGTCATCCTTCATCCGGATTTCGCACAAAACAACGTCATCTACCTCAGCTATGCCGAGCATGGTGAGGACGGCAACCGGGGCGCAGCGGTCACCCGCGCAACCCTGAAGCGGAGCGCCGACGGCGGCGAGCTGTTAGACCCGAAAGTGATCTGGCGACAGTCGCCCAAGGTTTCCGGCAAAGGCCATTACGGGCATCGTCTCGCGTTCGGCCCGGACGGCAAGTTGTGGATCACCTCCGGGGAGCGGCAGAAATTCACGCCCGCGCAGGACATGAACGCCAATCTCGGCAAAGTGATCCGCCTGAACGAAGACGGCAGCGTGCCGGCTGACAATCCGTTCGCGGACAAAGGCGGTGTGACGGCGCAGATCTGGTCGCTGGGGCATCGCAATCCTTTGGGGATCGCCTTCGATGGGCAGGGTCGCCTGTGGGAACACGAAATGGGCCCCGAAGGCGGCGATGAGCTCAACCTGATCCAGAAAGGCGGCAACTACGGTTATCCGGAAGTCTCTAACGGCGACCACTACGGCGGCCGCCCGATCCCCGATCACGACACTCGCCCCGAGTTCATCGCACCGAAGGTTTCCTGGACGCCGGTAATCTCACCTGCAGGCCTGGTCATCTATGACGGCGAGCGGTTTGCTGACTGGAAAGGCGATGCGTTTATCGGTGGCCTGTCGGCCGAGGCTTTGGTCCGTGTCACCTTGAACGGTGAAGAAGCTAGCGAGGCCGCACGGTACAACATGAGAACGCGCATCCGCGAAGTCGAACAAGGCCCGGACGGAAGCGTCTGGCTGCTGGAGGATGGGGATGGTGGACGCTTGTTGGAGTTGCAGCCGAAGTAGGACGGATAAAGGCGCCGCCATGTTGGACGGCGGCGCTGGTTGAGGCCATCAGCGGAACGCTTCGTAATGTCCACGTTTCCGCTCGCAGATCAGTTTTGGCGAGCTCTCTTGATCCGGTGATCCCAGCGGCGCTTGGCGAAGCGGCGCATGTTGGGGATGTCATCGGTTTCGTCCATGATCGGCTTGCCGATGATGGTTTCCATGATGTCTTCCAGCGTAACCAGCCCGCGCCAGCTACCGAACTCGTCGTATACCAAGCACATGTGCTGACGCTCGTGCAGCAGCTGGGTCATGAGGTTTTCGACGCTCGTCATTTCCGGCGCTACCCGCAGCGGCTTCATGATCGTCGAAACCGGAGCCTGGTCGTCCGGCGCCGCCAGGGCGTCATAGCGGAACACAAGGCCCAGCGGGCTCTCGTCATCGCCAATCACCGGGTAGCGTGAAAACTGGCTGTCAGCGACCTTTTCCTTGAACGCTTCGATGCTGGTGTCCGGCGAGGTGTAGTCGCAGACCGTGCGCGGCGTCATCACGTCGCGAACCTTGATGTCGTGCAGGTCGAGGATGTTGCGGATGACGCGCTGCTCGTCCTCATCAAGGCTCTTGTTCTCGCGACCAAGCACTGTCAGGGCTTTGATCTCCTGACGGATATCGTGCTCAGGCTCTTTGCCGCCGACGAGCCGCATGATCATGTCCGACATGAAGATGAAGGGTCTGAGGACCCAGATCATGCCATTGAGAATCGGCGGCAGGAACGGCGCAAGGGTGCGCCAGTAGCGGGCACCGATGGTCTTGGGAAGTATCTCGGACAGCACCAGGATCAGGACCGTCATCAAGGCGGACGCGATACCGACATAGCCATTGCCGAACACCACGGTGACCTGCGCCCCGACGCCAGTCGCGCCGACGGTGTGGGCGACGGTGTTGAGCGTCAGGATCGCAGCCAGCGGCTGGTCGACCTTGTCTTTCAACTCTTTCAAACGTTCATAAAGCTTCGGACGGGAAGCCTTTTGATGAGCGATGAAGCTGGGCGTTAGTGACAGCAGCGCAGCCTCGAGGATCGAGCAGATGAATGAAACGAGGATGGATAAGACAGCGAACGCTATCAGGAGGGTCATGTAAGAAAGGTTTCGTTGCTCATGGCAGGCCAATTTACAGCAAAGCGGGCAAACGTTAGCCGGCTTCGACGATGGGCTTGCAACATTTGATTTCTCCAACCTCAACGCTCACGCGGGGACACTGAGTTCGACGACACGGGCCTATGAGGGGTTCGCCCCCATGTTGTTGAGGCTGGCAAGCGCGGCGGGCCGTTCTGTTCAAGCCTCCCGCTTGTTTGCAGACAGCATCCTCGGCTAGGGTGCGTCCCTCGAAGAGACAGCCATTCAGGAGCAGGCGAATTGATCAGGACAGGGATGTTGGCGTTGGGTCTGCTAGGGGCGCTCACGACGCAGGCGGCCGAACAACGCGTCTATCTAGTGGCGACCATGCAACTGGATGGTTCGAGCCTGGCGCAGAGCATTTTCCTGCATGAACCAGACATCACCGAGCTGGACGGCTGCATCGAAGCAGTGCGCGAAGGCCAGCGCGCCCGTGACTGGCAGAAATACCACCATGTGTTCCGGAGCGACCGGTTCAAGGGATTTTCCGGCCATATGCAATACCGCTGCGCCTTGAGCGATCTCCGGTTCAACGTCTGGCGAGACGGGCCCCGCTACAACCGGCCTTACCTGATCAGCGTCGATGGGCAGACCATGCTCAGCGCAGCGCGAACGTCGAGCCAGGCCCAATGCATGACTCAACTGCGGGCGCTTCCTTCGTCCAGGCAGGCGCAGAGCTTCTGCGCCATGAGCAACCAGGACCTCAAACCTTAAGCCGCCCGCCTTTCCAGCCAGGCGGCAGAGGGTTGTACTACTCCGGCTGATAGCTGCCCGGCACCGGCGCGAAGGACACACCAAAGCGATTCCAGGCATTGATGGTCGCGATCGCCAGCGTGAGGTTGGCCAGCTGGGCTTCGGAAAACTGCTGGCGCACCTCGTCGAACAGGGCTTGCTCTATACCGTTTGGCAGCAGCGTATTGGCCTCGGCCCAGGCCAACGCGGCGCGTTCTCGCTCAGTGAAAAACGGCGTTTCGCGCCAGGCACTCAAGGCATAGATGCGCTGCTCGGTTTCACCGATGGCGCGGGCGTCCCTGGTATGCATGTCGATGCAGAATGCGCAGCGATTGATCTGCGAGACGCGAATCTTCACCAGCTCCATCAGCGGCTTGTCGATACCGTCTTCGCGGCGGCTTTGCCGTGCCAGGTAAGTTTCCAGCCCAATCATGGCGGTCATTACGTCGGGGGCGGCGGCCTGGTAGTTCATGCGCATTGGAGTCACTCCTTGGTTTGAATGTGAGACCAAGGCTACGCAGGCCACAGGCTGCGCTATTGTAGATTTTCGACATCCTCCAACGGGCCCGTCATGTCCGATTCCGTCCACGGTCGCCTGCCCTCCCTTCAGGGTTTCATCACACGTCCGCCAAGCCCGGCGCTGGCTGCGTACGTGCAGCGTTTCTGGTGGGTGGAAGGCGACGGCTCGCAGACCTTCGACGAGCAGATGCTGCACCCGGACGGCGGCAGTGGCGTCATCTTCAACTTTGCCGACCCGCTGAATTTCGATGGCACTCAATGCAGCCTGCGGACGCTGATCGCTGGCCCGCAGCTGGCCAGCGCACGCCTCCAGTTGGTCGGTGAAGTCAGGATGATGGGCGTGCGCTTTCACCCCGGCATGGGCGACGCGGTATTCGGCATCGGTCTCGACGAGCTGGCTGGATTCCACGACGCCAGCTGGCCCAGGCTTGGATTCGCGCACCTGATCGATCAGCTGGCTGAACTGAAACGGGACGCGCAGCAGGCTGTGGTCGAGCGCGAACTGCTCTGGCGCCTCAGAGCAAGCCAGGCGCGTCGCACGCCGGTGCAACAGTTGCTGGCGCAGATCGCGGCCGAGGGCGGCCGTGCCCGCCTGACCGACCTGCTCCAGAGCGTACCGCTCGGCCAGCGGCAACTGGAACGTTTGTTCCGCCATCAGGTGGGGATGACGCCTAAGCAGTTCAGCCGCATTCAGCGTGTGGCACTGGTGCGCAATCAGCTGCGCACCGGCCAGCCGCTGCTCGATACCGCCCTCGCCTGCGGCTACAGCGACCAGGCGCACTTCATTCACGACTTCAAGCGCGTGGTGGGCATGACACCGGGGCAGTATCGGTTGCGAGCCAAGAACAGCTGAGCCCAGGCCGCAATCGAAGCAGAGCCGTCCGCTCGCCGATCCCACGTACCCCGCAGCGCCCTTATGCAGAGGTCACGCGCCACTCGTGGGGGCGGTGGTGATGAATGGCCGCCCGCAGCGCATCTGGCAAGATTCATGGGAACCTTGTCATTGCGACAGATGCGTGTCGGCAGCAGACTGCAGGCATCTTCCCTGAGAGGTGCCCCATGGACGCCACCCGCACCGTCGCCTGCCTGATCTACCCGGATGTGATGAGCCTGGACGTCACCGGCCCAATGCAGGTGTTCGCCTCCGCGAACGTCGAGCGGCAGCGACAAGGCCTGCCGCGCCATTACGAGCTGATGCTGCTCGGCGCCAGCGCCGGCCCGGTCGCGACCTCGGCGGGGCTGAAGCTGGTGGCGGATGCGAGCTGGGCCGGGTGCGATCCCGCCACGCTGGATACGCTGCTGGTGCCAGGCGGCGTCGGCGTGGATGTGCAGAAGCACGACCAACCGCTGCTTGACTGGCTGCGAAGGGCAGAACCCAGGGTACGCCGCCTAGGATCGGTCTGCTCCGGCGCGCTGATCCTGGCCGAGGCGGGGCTGTTCGACGGGCGCAAGGCAACCACGCACTGGGCTGATCTTGCCGCCCTGGGCTCATACCCGGCCATCGAGGTGCAGGGCGATCGGCTGCACACCTACGACCCGACCGACTCGCAGGCGGCGCACCTGTTCAGCTCGGCGGGCGTTACCGCGGGCATCGATCTGGCGCTGGCCCTGGTCGAGGCGGATCTCGGCCGCGCCCTGGCTTTGGCAGTCGCCCAGCGTTTGGTGATGTTCCTGCGTCGGCCCGGCGGACAGACCCAGTTCAGCCCGCTGCTGATAGCACCGACCAGCAGTGTGGCGCGTCTGGCCGCGCTGCTGGAATGGATTCCCGGGCATCTGGGCGACGATCTTTCTATCGACGCACTGGCCGCCCAGGCGCACATGACGCCGCGCACTCTCTGTCGCCTGTTCGGCCAGGAAACCGGCATAGGGCCGGGGCAGTACATCGAAAGGGTGCGCCTGGAGGCCGCGCGCAACTTGCTGCTCGACGCGCAGGCCTCGATTGCGACGGTGGCGCGGTTAACCGGTTTCGGTCATCCGGAAAACCTCAGGCGCAGCTTTCAGAAACACCTGTCTGTCAGCCCGCGAGAGTTTTACCAGCGCTTCGGCTGACGCCTCGTCCGACCTCACTCACTGTTCCCCGGCGCGCTCGGCATCTGGCCAGGCAGCGCTGTGCCCGCTCGTCACCCTCAAGGAGCCGCCCCTATGCACCTATTGCTCAACAATCCGCAGGTCCTGCGCCTGTTCATCGCCCAAGCGTTGTTCTGGTCATGCTCGATGACCGGGATCATATTCACCGCCATCGTCGGGCTGCGCCTGGCGCCAGCGGCCGGTCTCGCCACGCTGCCGCTTGCCCTGCTGATGCTCGGCGGCTTGCTCGCCTTGCAGCCGCTAGCGGGGCTGATGCAGCGCCGCGGCCGGCGGGCCGGTTTTCTGATCGGTGCCTTGGCCGGCGTGCTGGGCGGGCTGATCAGCGCGCTGTCGCTCTGGCTCGACAGCTTCAACCTGCTGTGTCTCGGCGCGTTGCCGATCGGCGCCTACCAGGCCTCAGCCATGTTCTACCGCTTCGCCGCGCTGGAAGCGGTGAGTGACGCCTTCAAGGGTCGCGCCACCTCCTGCGTGATCGGCGGCGGCGTATTGGCCGCGCTGATCGCGCCCACGCTCGGCCATATGGCGCGCGATATCACTGCCGTCCCCTTTGCCGGCACCTATCTGCTGATCGCCAGCCTCGCAGCGCTGGGCGTACTGGTGCTTGCTGGATTGCCGGCGACCTGCGGAGCACCAACTGCTCACGCCGCCCTGCCAGCGGTCAGTTGGCGGGCACTGCTGGCGCGGCCGACCATTCGCGCCGCGGTGCTGACCACTGCCGCCGGCCACGGCCTGATGATTCTGGTGATGAACGCCACGCCCTTGGCGATGCATGGCGAAGGCCTGAATCTGCAGGCCAGCGGGCAAGTCATCCAGTGGCACATGCTCGGCATGTTCCTCCCGGCTTTCGTCGCCGGGCCGTTGGTGGACCGCTGGGGCTGCCGACTGGTCGCCTGCGGCGGCGCGGCCCTGCTGATCGTCAGTGCGATAGTCGCGCTGCTCGGCATCACCCACTGGCACTTCATGATCAGCAGCTGCCTGCTCGGCGTCGGTTGGAACCTGATGCTGGTGGCCGGCACCACGCAACTCGGCCACGGGCATGCGCCGAATGAGCGGGCACGGGCGCAGGGCTTGATGGAATTGAGCAACGGTAGCGTCGCCGCAGTGATGTCCTTCGCCTCCGGCGCATTGATCGCCCAGGCCGGCTGGGCCGCGGTGAATATCGGGCTGCTGCCGATCGTGACGCTGGTGGTTCTGGTGCAGATCGCGCAGTGGGATCGGCGGAGGCAGCCAGCCGAGAGGAGCCTGTAGCTGCTGACGCCTGCCCCGCAGAGGTCAGCTTCGCTTCAAGGAACGACTTACCCGCCCTTGAAAAAGGAAGGCTCCGCTGGCCTCCAGTGCGAGCTCCAGCGAACGGGCCTCCTTGCGGCTCGAAGTAACCCGGAAGCGGATGAAGCAGCGCTCCTCGAGAAACGCCTGTCGCCCCGCCTCCGTGCGGAGATCATACCCATCGGCACAACCAGCGAAGTACAGGTGCTTCGCCAATATCGACTGTGCGCTTCTGACATCGGCGGGGTTTTCCCAACTGCCACCGGGCTTGAGCACCAACCGACTCTGGCGCGACCTGCGATGCTGAATCAGCCGCTTGCGCAGGTTGACGCCGATCCCGACCTTTAGCGCTTCGCCATCGTTCGTGTAGATCTCGTAGATCCCTGGCAAGGCAGGGACGTTTTGTTCAATCTCCGAGAATCGGATATCCGTCGCTGGGAATGAAGCGCTGTCTGCGTGGGTCATTGAGCCGTAGATATCCGGGTGCGATACAAAAAACAGGAATGAGGTTGGTCGAATTGGAAACCCACTGAGCCCAACCAATCAAGCATCGCCAATGTCTTCGCCGAACATCATCCGATGTCCTTCGGGCGTCGCAACGCCAAACTCGCGCATGCCCCATGGCTTGTCGGATATCGGCTGGAAAATAACGGCGCCTCGCTGCTGGTATCTGGCGTAAAGCTCGTCAATGCCGTCGCAGTTAACGTATGCGAAATAGGCGTGCTCATGGGTATCACGGGCCGGCACTTCGTCCGGGCAGTGCCCGAGCATCACGTGAAAATCCCCAAGGCTGATGAATGACCAGCCCTCGACGCGGAATCGGACAGAGAAACCAAGCACGTCGAGAAAGTAGCGCTCGGTTTTCTCCAGGTCGTCTACGGCGAGCACGTGCTGGGTGGCTTTAACGGTGAACACTGAAAAGCTCCTTGAAGGATGGATACAGGAGCATAGCGGTACGGCTACGCTGCAGCGGCCAGTTGATCAAGGGTTTGCTCATGTTCGGGCTCATCCGGCTGGAGCCCGATGCGCTGTCAGCGCGGTTTGACGCCATCCAGTATCAACGCCTGCAAGCTCTTGAGCGTCTGCTCGAAGAATGCCGGGTCATCCAGCGTCTTGCCGGCGACGGCTTCGATCTGCACGCGGAAGTCGGCGTAGTGCTGGGTGGTTGCCCAGAGCGAAAAGATCAGATGATGAGGACTGACTGCCGCCAGCTTGCCGGCATCTATCCAGGCCTGGATCACGGCCACCTTGTTCTCGACGAGCTCACGCAAGGGCTGCTCCAACTCGCCCAACAGCAACGGCGCGCCTTGCATGATTTCCATGCAGAACAGCCGGGATTCTTCGGGATGGTCGCGGGAGAGTTCGAGCTTGACGCGCAAGTAGTCGCTGATCGCCTCGATCGGGTCCTGCTCGGCTGAAAACGCCTGCAGCGGCCGCAGCCAGACCTCGAGCAGTTGCCGCAGCACGTTTATATAGAGGTCTTCCTTGCTGCCGAAGTAGTACAGCAGGTTGGTCTTTGACACGTCGGCTTGGGTCGCGACCTGATCCAGGCTGGTGCCGTGCAGGCCGAAGCGCGAAAAAAGCCCAAGGGCAGCGCTGAGGATGGTGGCCCGCTTGCTCTCGATCATGCGGGCACGGCGGTCCACTGCGCTGGCACTGGGAACACGTGCCGCGCCCTTCTTCTTGGCGGTTTTGCCTGCGGTCAGGCGTCGGCGTGGAGCTGTTGGGGTCTGGTCTGTCACTGCATTACCGGTCGGGCGCAAACGGGACGTTACTGTAGCGCGCCAGAGGCCAGTGCGGCACAAGCAGATGCTCTGCAAGCTGTTTGCGCGCTTTTTGCGCAACGGAGGGGCCGCCCGCACAAACCAGGTGCTCTGTTTCGGACCAAATGGTCTACCTAGCCATCCAATTCAGATCCATCTTATTGATATATAAGTTAATTCAACTTCTGGCCTGCTTTCTGCAAAAGCCTCTGTGACCCTGCCCGCGACGTTCGGGCAGCGCTTTCTAGCCATTGCGTACAGAGGTGCTTCCCATGGATGTTGGTGTTTTCATTCCGATCGGCAACAACGGCTGGCTCATTTCCGAAAACGCGCCGCAGTACATGCCGACCTTCGAACTCAACAAGGCCATCGTGCAGAAGGCCGAGGGCTACGGTTTCGATTTCGCGCTGTCGATGATCAAGCTGCGCGGCTTTGGCGGTAAGACCGAATTCTGGGAGCACAACCTGGAGTCCTTCACGCTGATGGCGGGGCTGGCGGCTGTCACCAGCAAGATCCAGCTGTTCGCCACCGCCGCTACCCTCACCCTGCCGCCGGCCATCGTGGCGCGCATGGCGTCGACCATCGACTCGATTTCCAATGGCCGCTTCGGGGTGAATCTGGTGACCGGCTGGCAGAAGCCCGAGTACAGCCAGATGGGCATGTGGCCGGGCGACGAATTCTTCGGCAACCGTTACCAGTACCTCGGCGAGTACGCTCAGGTATTGCGCGATCTGTGGGCTACCGGTCATAGCGACTTCAAGGGCGAGCACTTCCAGATGGAAGATTGCCGCGTCAGCCCGGTCCCGCAGGCGGACATGAAGATCATCTGCGCGGGCTCTTCGGATGCCGGCATGGCGTTCTCGGCGCAATACGCCGATTACAACTTCTGCTTCGGCAAGGGCGTGAACACGCCGACCGCCTTCGCGCCGGCCACGGAGCGGTTGCTCAAGGCCACCGAGAAAACCGGTCGCAACGTGACTTCCTGCGTGCTGTTCATGGTCATTGCCGCCGAGACCGACGAAGCCGCCCGCGCCAAGTGGGACCACTACAAGGCTGGCGTCGATCAGGAAGCCATCGCCTGGCTGGGCGAACAGGGCGCGGCGGACAAGACCTCCGGCAGCGACACCAACATCCGGCAGATGGCGGACCCGACCTCAGCCGTGAACATCAACATGGGCACCCTCGTCGGCTCCTACGCCAACGTCGCCAGAATGCTCGACGAGATCGCCACGGTGCCCGGCATGCAGGGCGTGATGCTGACATTCGATGACTTCTTAGAGGGCATCGAGGCGTTCGGCCAGAAGATCCAGCCGCTGATGCAGAGCCGTCGCCATATCGAGCACCTGAAGGAGTCCGCCTGATGAGCGCCGCCGAGCATTTTTCAGGCTACGGCCTGGATCCAGCTGGCGCCACGCTGAAGCTACCGGCTCGCCCCGAGCCGCTGGCGATCAAGGCGAGTGAGACCGCGCTGGTCGTGGTGGATATGCAGAACGCCTACTCCACCAAAGGCGGGTATCTGGATCTGGCCGGCTTCGATGTGTCGAGCACCGGGCCGGTGATCGAGAAAATCCTGCAGGCGTTGGCCGCTGCGCGAGCGGCGGGCATCCAGGTGATTTTCCTGCAGAACGGCTGGGACGCTCAGTACGTTGAGGCCGGCGGTCCGGGTTCGCCCAATTGGCACAAGTCCAACGCCCTGAAAACCATGCGCAAGCGCCCCGAGCTGGCCGGCACTCTGCTGGCCAAGGGCGGCTGGGATTATCAGCTAGTGGATGAGCTCACGCCGCAGCCCGGCGACATCGTGGTGCCCAAGCCGCGCTACAGCGGGTTCTTCAACTCGCATCTGGACAGCACCCTGCGCGCCCGCGGCATCCGCAATCTGGTGTTCACCGGCATTGCCACCAATGTGTGCGTGGAGTCGACGCTGCGCGATGGCTTTCACCTCGAATATTTCGGCGTGGTGCTGGCCGATGCGACGCATCAGGCCGGGCCGGAGTTCGCCCAGCAGGCAGCGCTGTACAACATCGAGACGTTCTTTGGCTGGGTCTCCAGCGTGGACGATTTCTGCAACACCTTCGCCCAGGTCGAAGCCACCGCCACTGTTTCCTGATTCATAACGACAGAGCCGCCTCGCAGCGGCCCCAAACATCGCCTTGCAAGGAATCACCGTCATGCCCAAGCAATCCATCATCCCCGCCGGCTCCGGCAAACCGCTCGCGCCCTACGTCCCCGGCTCCATGGCCGATGGCGTGGTCTACGTCTCCGGCACCCTGCCCTTCGACAAGGACAACAACGTCGTTCACGTCGGCGACGCCGCCGCCCAGACCCGACACGTCCTGGAAACCATCAAGGGCGTCGTCGAGGCCGCCGGCGGCAGCATGGACGACGTCACCTTCAACATGATCATGCTCACCGACTGGGCCAACTACGCAAAGGTCAACGAGGTGTATGCCGAGTACTTCCCCGGCGAGAAGCCCGCGCGTTATTGCATCCAGTGCGGTCTGGTGAAACCCGATGCGCTCATCGAGATCGCCAGCATCGCGCACGTCGGCCAATAGCAACGTGCGAGGCGCCACGCTGAAGCGCAGGGCGGCTGGGTCGGCCATCAGTTAAATCGGCTCGGCCAGCAGCCTCGTGCTTCCTCTGCCAGACATCCATAGGTGCTGTTGGCGAGCATCCGGCGTGGCCTCTCGCGGCAGATGCGCCCCCCAGGCGTGCTCTGATCTGTAAGGAGGTTCGTTATGCATTATGAAATCTACGGCCGCCAGGAGGCGGACGCCCCGACGCTGGTCTGCAGCTCAGGCCTTGGCGGCGCGGGCGCGTTCTGGACGCCGCAATTGCCGGTGCTGAGCCAAGACTACCGCGTAGTCGTCTATGACCAGCTCGGCACTAACAAGAGCCAGGCCTCGTTACCCGAGGGCTACTCGATCAACACCATGGCGCTCGAACTGCTGGACCTGCTCGACAGCCTGAATATTCACCAGTGTCATTTCATCGGTCACGCGCTGGGCGGGCTTGTTGGTCTGCAAATGGCCCTGCTGAGCCCGCAACGGTTACAGAGCCAGGTGCTGGTCAATGCCTGGAGCAGCCCCAACCCTCACAGCGCACGGTGCTTTGCCGTACGCCAGAACCTTTTGCGCGACAGCGGTCCGGCCGCGTACGTGCAGGCGCAATCGCTGTTTCTCTACCCGGCGGACTGGATCGTCGCCAACAGCGAGAAACTGGCGAGGGACGACGAACACGCACTGGCGAACTTCCCGACCACCGCCAGTCTGCTGCGGCGGATCGGCGCGTTGCTGAGCTTCGATATCGAGGCCGAGCTGCCAACGATCCAGACGCCCACGCTGCTGATCGCCAACCGCGACGACATGTTGGTGCCCTGGAGTCGCTCGCAGCACATGGCAGAGGTCCTGCCCAACGCCCGATTGGCATTGCTGGACTACGGTGGACACGCCTCCAGCGTTAGCGACAGCGACCCCTTCAACCGAGTCCTGCTGAATTTCCTGGCCGAGCAGTGCGGCCAGGCCGCGGCAGCCTGAGGACACTGAACATGCACACCCCATTCGATCCACAAGCCCTTGCGACCCTGTTCAGCGAAGGCCGCACCCACAGCGCCTGGCTGGACAAACCGGTGCCGGACGCGCTGCTCGAACAGCTCTATGACCAGGTTCGCCTGGGCCCGACCGCCGTCAACAGCTGCCCCGGGCGCTTCGTCTTCGTGCGTACAGCCGAGGCCAAGGAAATGCTCGCGCCGTGCCTATCCAAGGGCAATCTGGACAAAACCATGAGCGCTCCCGTGACCGTCATCGTCGCCTATGACGAGGATTTTCCCGAGACGCTGCCCGAGCTGTTTCCCTTCGCCGACGCCCGCAGCTGGTATGCCGGCCAGCCGGCGCTGATCGCTGAAAATGCCCTGCGTAACAGCTCCATGCAGGCTGGCTATTTGATCCTCGCCGCGCGGGCTCTGGGCCTTGATTGCGGCCCGATGTCCGGCTTTGACGCCAAGGCTGTGGACGAAGCGTTTTTCCACGACACCACCTGGAAATCCAACCTGCTGATCAACCTCGGCTATGGCGATACCAGCACGCTGCGCGACCGGCTGCCGCGCCTGCCTTTCGACCGCGCCTGCGCGTTCGCCTGATGGAGACCCGATATGAACCTGGCTGAACTCGACCCCACCAACGTCGCGACCCCGCTCGTGATCAAGCAGGACTACCGCGACGCCATGGCGCGCCTTGCCGCCGCGGTGAATGTGATCACGACCGACGGTCCCGCTGGCCGTGCCGGCTTTACCGCAACAGCCGTATGTAGCGTGACGGATGACCCGCCGACCTTGCTGGTCTGCCTGAACCGCGGGGCGTCGGCGCACGCGGCCGTCACGGCCAATGCGCAGCTGTGCGTGAACACGCTTGCCAGCGGTCAACGCGATCTGTCCAACCTGTTCGGTGGCAAAACGCCAATGGCCGAACGGTTCGCCGCTGGAAACTGGATCACCTGGCTCACCGGCTCACCGGTACTGGAGGGCGCCGCTGTGTCCTTCGATTGCCGCGTCAGCCACAGCACCACTGTTGGCACTCACGACATTCTTTTTTGCGAGGTGTTGGCACTCAAGCATCAGAGCAACGCCGACGGGCTGGTCTATTTCGACCGCGCCTATCACGGCCTGCAAGGCAGCCACTAACCCGCCCCCCTTGTCCTGCGCCTGATCAGGCGCAGGTTGTCTTTCCGATGCCCGTCACGGCTGGCCGCCCGGCCGACGTTGCCGTTTGCACAGCTTGCTTTATGTTATGTTATAACTATTGCATCCAAGTGACTGTGCATATCCCCATGACCGAAACCGAACTCCTCGCCCTGCCCGCCGACGCCTATATGAATGAGGCCCAACAAGGGTTCTTCCGTGACTTGCTGTTGCAGCAGCGCGCCGACTTGCAGGCGCGCATCGAGGACGAGTTCCAGCAATTGCGCGAACAAGAGCCCCGAAGCGATCCATCCGATGTCGGCACGGCTGAAGAGCAACGTCAGTGGCAACTAAGGCTGCTGGAGCGGGAAAAGAAGCTGCTCGACAAGATTGACGACTCGCTCGACGCCCTCGCCCGCGGCGAATACGGCTGGTGCGCCGAAACGGGCGACCCCATCGGGCTGAAGCGTCTGTTGCTGCGCCCCACCACGACGCTCTGCATCGAAGCCAAAGAGCGCCAGGAACAACGCGAAAAACACCAACGAACCGCCTGAGAGATCGCCATGAATCGCCTCCCCGTCACTGTGCTGTCCGGCTTTCTGGGCGCCGGCAAGAGCACGCTGCTGAACCACATCCTGAAGAACCGCGAGGGCCTGCGCGTCGCGGTGATCGTCAACGACATGAGTGAAATCAACATCGACGGCGGTGAGGTGCAACGCGATGTCAGCCTCAACCGTGCCGAAGAGAAACTGGTCGAGATGAGCAATGGCTGCATCTGCTGCACGCTGCGCGAAGACCTGCTCGATGAAGTGGCCAAGCTGGCACGTGAAGGCCGCTTCGATTACCTGCTGATCGAGTCCACCGGCATTTCCGAACCCTTGCCGGTAGCCGAGACCTTCACCTTCCGCGACGAGCAAGGTCAGAGTCTCGCCGACCTGGCACGGCTGGACACCATGGTCACGGTGGTCGACGGGGTCAACTTCCTGCGCGACTTCCACGAGGCCGAGCCTCTGGCCAGTCGTGGCGAAACCCTGGGCGAAGAGGATGAGCGCTCGATCACCGACCTGCTGATTGAGCAAGTGGAATTCGCCGACGTGATCCTCATCAGCAAGATCGATCTGATCTCCAGTGCCGAACGTGAAGAGCTGGGCGCCATCCTGGCCCGTTTGAACACCCACGCCGAAATCCTGCCCATCAGCATGGGCAACGTAGCGCTGTCGAAAATACTCGACACCGGACGCTTCGATTTCGAACGTGCGGCGCAGGCGCCGGGCTGGCTCAAGGAACTGCGTGGCGAGCACACTCCGGAAAGCGAAGCCTACGGTATCGCGTCTAGCGCCTACCTGGCGCGTCGCCCCTTCCATCCACAGCGCTTTCATGCCTTTCTCAACCGCGAGTGGAGTAATGGCCGACTGCTTCGCTCGAAGGGCTATTTCTGGCTGGCCAGCCGCCCGCAGGAAGCCGGTAGCTGGTCCCAAGCCGGCGGGCTGATGCGCTACGAATACGCCGGCCGCTGGTGGCGTTTCACTCCAGACGCCCAGTGGCCCGTAGACGAGGAATTGCGTGCGGCAATCCGCTTGAAATGGCGCGATGACAGCGGGGATTGCCGTCAGGAACTGGTCTTTATCGGCCAGCACATCGACTTCCATCGCTTGCGCGCCGAACTCGACGCCTGCCTGCTCAGTGAAGCCGAATGGGACCTAGGTCCGGAGCACTGGCTGCGTCTGCCCGACCCGTTCGTGCCCTGGCATCAGGAGGTTGCGTGATGCTGGCGCGGCAGCAGGTCAGTACGATCCCTCAGCAAGTTTTCGGAACTAGCCCCGCGATTTTGGGCGATGCGCTGCGTAATGACGTCAACCTCTCCGTATGGCAGCGCCAACTGCCGCCTCATATCGCCGGCTTCGCGCAGACCTTGATGGCGCTGGGTGAGCCCCTGGCCGAATCGCTGACCATCGAGCCTGATGAAAACGGCGAGGTCGAGACGTTTGCTCTGGCGACGGCCTACCGCGACATTGCCGGGCACGCTGGTTTCGTGGCTGACGTCGCCTGGTTGGTCCGCGCGTTCAGCTCTCTTGTCGAAGCACGCCGGATCGGGCTGCGACTGAGAATTCTGGACAAGGCGATGTGCCCACGCTTCCACGTCGACCATGTGCCCTTGCGCCTGATTACCACCTATGCCGGCGTGGGCAGCGAGTGGCTGCGTGAGCACGCCATACCGCGCCATCGCCTCGGCGATCCCAGGGTCGCACCGCAGGGCATCGAGCGACTGCTGGCGGGTGAAGTCGCGCTGTTCAAGGGAGAGAGATGGGAGGGTAACGAAGGCGCCGGCATCATCCACCGCTCACCGCAGGTGGCGCCCGGCGAGCGCAGGCTGATACTGACCCTGGACTGGCTGGCCTGAAAAAGGGCCGGCAGCTATGGCTGCTCGACCCTCGGGACCCAACGGCATATCGATCACGCCGCCATCTTTTCGCACTCTTCAGCGCATTGGCGACAGGCTTCGGCGCAGGCCTGGCAGTGGTCCATCTGGTGCTGGCCACATTCTTCAGCACAGTCGCGACAGGCTTGCGCACAGATGCGGCAAATCTCTTGGGCGAGCTTGCTGTCACGGGCCATGAGCGTGGCGGCGAGTGCACACAGGTCGGCGCAGTCTCGGTCAAGCTCGATGCAGCGGGCCATCATTTTCACGTCGTCTTCGCGCAGACAGGATGCAGCGCAGGTTTCACAAGCGATGGCGCAGTTGGAACACGCCTGGATGCATGCGTCGAATTTGGCATTGAGCATTGGATACCTCCATGGTCGATGTTGAGGGCGGCGATGGTTCGCCCTTTCAGCTATTTCGTGCCGATCGCGCTGCGCTAAGTTCAGTCTGATCGACCCAGTGGCCCTTCCATCGCCACTGCGGCCGACGTGTCGGGTCCCCGCTCGGCTACGGTCGCCGCTACAATCCCAAATCCCTTTTCACAGCCTGCGATGCACATGACCTCGACCCTTGCCTCGCCTTGCGAATATCAGGAAACCATCCGCAAGAGCCGCTTCCTCGCCAAGGCTGCGCCGGTGTCCAGCGCTGACGACGCCCACGCGTTTATCCAGGCCGTCAGCGATGCCAGCGCCACGCATAACTGTTGGGCATGGAAGGTCGGTAACCAATACCGATTCAGCGATGATGGCGAGCCCGGCGGAACGGCTGGTCGCCCCATGCTGACCGCCATCGAAGGGCAGGACTGCGACCAGGTGGTCGTGGTGGTGATTCGCTGGTTCGGCGGCATCCAACTCGGGACTGGCGGCCTGGCCCGAGCCTATGGCGGCGCTGCGGCGAAATGTCTGCAGGCTGGCGAGCGCGTCGAGCTGGTTGCCAGGGTTCGCTGCAGCTGTCACTGCCGCTTCGCCGAGTTGGCGCTGCTCAAGTCGCGCCTGAGTGACTATGACGCACTGATTGACAGCGAAACCTTCGACGCAGAAGGCGCCGAATTGCAACTGGCCTTCCCAGCGGCGCTGCAGCCGCAGGTGCAGAAACTACTGTCCGACATCAGCCGTGGCCGCTCCGAACTGCACTTGCTGGAGCCCTGAGCATCGCGTCTCGTTGAACTGCTCGATATCAGAGAAGTCCCTATAACAGCGGCACTTGCCGTTGGGTCGGCGCAGTCATGCGCATGTCCCCCAACATAAACGAGTGGAAGTGCCGAGACACGCATTCCGCTGCGAAACAGGAGTCTGACTAATGAAAAGCAAATATAAGTGGCTGATCCCCGGCGCCGTGCTGCTGACCACCTTGGGCATGGCCGGTTGCGATGTCGAGAAAACCGAAGAAGGCTCGCTGCCAGACGTAGAAGTCGAAGGCGGCAACATGCCTGAGTACGACGTCGATGCGCCAGAAGTGGATGTTGGCACCAAGGAAAAGGTCATCACTGTTCCTGATGTCGATGTGACCATGCCTGACGATGATGAGCCCGACGTTGTGCGTGAACCTGTCGAGCCCATCAAGCAAAACTGACAAGTAGCGACGCGTGTCATAACGGCGCGCCAGGCTCGAAAGCCGTGCTTGCAACAGCAAGTGCGGCTTTTTTATGTCGTCAGGTTTTCCACCATTTATGTGCATCAAGTTGTGGATAACAATGTGAGCAACCCTGCAACCCCAATCCTGATGCGGCCCCGGCAATATCGATCATTTTTTGATCTGCGCCACCGGAAGCTTGCACATATCACCAAAACACGTTGATTTTCATCGTTTTTTTATCGCCTGAACCATGCCCAGCGTGCGATTGCAGATCGCTATCATCGTTTCGTCTGGTTATTCGCAATTGCAGTGGACAAGCTTGTGGATAACCTTTGGGCTGTCAGCGGCCGGCCCCGTCCGGCCTCGCTTGGAACAACTTGCTCGTTTTTTGCACAGGCCCAATAGCTGACCGGCGAACAATTCCGGGCAATGCTCGGTCACTTGCAGTCGGATCGTTAGTTGACCTTTGGGTCAACTCCTCCAACATGCTTAAATGCAATTTTTCAGGACGGGGGTTTCTCATGTACGACTGGCTCAACGCCTTGCCCAAAGCCGAGCTTCATCTGCACCTCGAGGGCTCGCTCGAACCCGAGCTGCTGTTTCGCCTGGCCGAACGCAACAGGATTGCCCTGCCCTGGGACAATGTCGACGCGCTGCGCAGCGCCTACAACTTCGGCAATTTGCAGGAGTTTCTTGATCTGTACTACGCCGGGGCCGACGTACTTCGCACCGAGCAGGATTTCTACGACCTGACCTGGGCCTACCTGCAGAAGTGCGAAGAGCAGAACGTCGTCCACACCGAGCCTTTCTACGATCCGCAGACCCACACGGATCGCGGCATCCCGTTCGAAGTTGCCATGCGCGGCATCAGCGGCGCCTTGGCTGACGGCCGCGAGCTGCTCGGCATCAGCAGCGGCCTGATCCTGAGCTTTCTGCGTCACCTGCCCGAAGAGGCCGCGTTCAAGACGCTGGAGCAGGCGATGCCGTTCCGCGACGCTTTCTTCGCGGTCGGTCTGGACAGTTCAGAAATGGGTCATCCGCCGAGCAAGTTCGAGCGCGTCTTTGCCAAGGCCCGTGCCGAAGGCTTCCTCGCCGTGGCACATGCCGGTGAAGAAGGCCCTCCCGAATACATCTGGGAAGCGCTGGACCTGCTCAAGGTCAGCCGCATCGACCACGGCGTGCGCGCCTCCGAAGATCCGAAGCTGATCCAGCGGCTGATCGAGGAGCAGATTCCACTCACGGTCTGCCCGTTGTCCAACACCAAACTCTGCGTGTTCGACGACATGAGTCAGCACAACATCCTGCAGATGCTGGAACAGGGCGTGAAGGTGACGGTGAACTCCGACGACCCGGCTTACTTCGGCGGTTACGTCACCGAGAATTTCATGGCGCTGCATGAAAGCTTGGGGATGACCGAAGATCAGGCGCGCCGCCTGGCTCAGAACAGCCTCGACGCCCGCTTGGCCAAGTGATCGGCAAGGGCCGCCGCCGCGCGGCCCGTCAGCTCGAGAACGGAGCCAGCTGCATCAGCACCTGGCATCGCTCGATTAGATGTTCGCGCAACAGCCGCACCCGTTCGCCCAGATGCGCACGGTGGGCGCAGATCAGGTTCAGCGGCGTCGGCTCGCCCAGCAGCTCCGGCAGCAGCACGAACAGTCGCCCCGCCTGCACATCCTGAGCGATGTCCAGCCAGGATTTATACACAATTCCCCGCCCGGCCAGCGCCCAGCGCCGCACCACATCGGCGTCATCGCTGATGCGATCCCCGCTGACTGCCTGTTCCAGCTGACGGCGACCCTCGCTGAAGCACCAGCGTTCGTGCACCCGTCCCGCCAGCATGAAGCGCAAGCAGTTATGGTCGGCAAGCTCGGCAAGGGAGCGCGGCGCTCCGTGTACACCGAGGTAGCCCGGCGAGGCGCAAAGCACTCGCCTGTTTGCTGAAGCTACCGGTAGCGCCACCAGACTGGAGTCTTCCGGCAGACCATAGCGCAGCGCGACGTCGACCTGCTGTCGAAACAAATCGGCGTTGCGATCGGCCAACAACAGCCGAAGGCTCAATCGCGGGTGCTGCAGCTGAAACTCGTCCAGCCATGTCAAGAGCACATTGCGGCCGAAATCCGACGGCGCCGACAGCTGCAGCGTGCCGCTGATACTCGCTTTCCCACCGGCCAGCAGTTGCCGACCCTCGAGCAGGCTCTGCAGCGCTGAACGCGCATGGGGCAGATAAGCCTCGCCGTCATCGGTCAACCTCAGGCTCCGGGTCGAACGCACCAGCAAACGACAGCCCAACTGCGTCTCCAGTCGCTTGAGGGCCGCACTGGCAACGGCTGGCGACAATTCCAGCTGCCGAGCAGCGGCCGACAGACTCCCCAGTTCAGCGGTCAGCACAAATACCTGTAGGTCATCGCTGCGCAGCATTTTCAATATTCCATTGAAAGAGTCTCTGCGAAATATGCTGTTTTTCATCGCAGCGCGAAAGCCGAACATGGCGGTATTCAATGCGCATTTCTAGAGGAGACCCAAGATGAAAGCCATCGGCTACCAACAGTCCCTGCCCATCGACAATCCGCATTCACTGCTGGATATCGAACTGCCCGAGCCCACACCCGGCCCGCGCGACCTGCTGGTTGAAGTGCGCGCCATCTCGGTGAACCCAGTCGACACCAAGATCCGCATGCGCGTACAGCCCGAAGCCGAACAGCATCAGGTGCTGGGTTGGGACGTAGCAGGTCTGGTGCGCTCGGTAGGCAGCGAGGTCACCCTGTTTGCCCCTGGCGACGAGGTGTTCTACGCCGGCGCGCTGGATCGGCCGGGGGCCAACAGCGAACTGCACCTGGTCGATGAGCGCATTGTTGGACGTAAGCCCGCCACACTTGGCTTTGCCGACGCCGCGGCCTTGCCGTTGACCTCGATCACGGCCTGGGAGCTGCTGTTCGAGCGCTTGCAGATAGGCGAAGGCAAGGAAGATCGCGATCAGCGTTTGCTTATCGTCGGTGCAGCAGGGGGTGTGGGCTCAATCCTCACACAGCTGGCGCGCCAGTTGACCGGACTGAAAGTGATCGGCACCGCCTCGCGCAGCGATACCCAAACCTGGGTGCGCGAGCTGGGCGCTCATGAGGTAATCGATCACAGCCAGCCGTTGGCCGCCGAGCTGCAACGTCTGGGCATCAATGACGTAACCCACGTCGCGAGCCTGACCCACACCGATACGCATCTGCCGCAGATTGTCGAAGCGCTGCAGCCACAGGGTCGCCTGGCGCTGATCGACGACCCGGCGAGCCTCGACATCAGCCTGCTCAAGCGCAAGAGCCTGTCGCTGCACTGGGAGTTCATGTACACCCGTTCGCTGTTCCAGACGCCCGACATGATTGCGCAGCACCAACTGCTCAACCGGGTCGCGGAGCTGATCGACACCGGCGTGCTGAAGACCACCCTGGGTGAGCACTACGGCGCCATCAACGCCGAAAATCTGCGCCGGGCACATGCCTTCATCGAGAGCGGCAAGGCCAAAGGCAAGATCGTCCTTGAAGGGTTCTGACGGATGCGGGACCGCCTCAGGACGAGGCGGTCTCGCTGCGTTGGGATAGGCTGCTCTGGCCGGTATACCAGGCCAGGCACGCCGCCAGACCGGCACACACAGTGATAGCCAAGGCCATAGGCACGGCTGTGCCGTTATGCATCCAACCCACGGCCGCCGAGGCGAAGGCGGCAACACAGAACTGCATGCTGCCCATCAACGCCGACGCCAAGCCCGCCTGCTTGCCCTGCTTCGCCATGGCGCAGGCGGTCGCATTGGGCAGGATGCTGCCTAGGCTCGCCAGGCCGGCGAACAACGGAATAAGCAACGGCCAGAGTGCCTCCGGCTTGCTCAGCGCAATCATCAGTAAAGCCGCGCCGCAGGCAAAGTAGAGCCAGACCAGACGCCGCAGCCAGAAACCAGGGCCGCGCAGACGCAACAGCCGCGCATTGATCTGCGAGACGAGGATGAACCCCGCCGCATTGCTGCCGAACAGCCAGCCGTAGTGCTCGGCCGGAACGCCATACAGTTCGATGAAGACGAAGGGCGAGCCGGCGATATAGGCAAACATACCGGCCATCGCCACGCCGCCCGAGAGCGCAAAGGCGATGAATTCGCGGTCACGAAACAACGCTACGTAGCGCCCAAGGGTTCCGCGCAAGGCGTGTTTGGGTGCATCGGCCGGCAAGGTTTCCGGCAGCCGTAGCGCAACCGCAACGCCACACAGCGCGCTGAATATCGTCAGCGAGACGAAGATAGCCTGCCAGCCAAAGGCGTTCATCAGCAGCCCACCGGCCAGCGGCGCGAGGATCGGCGCCAGCCCCATCACCAGCATCAGCTGCGAAAAGACTTTGGCGCCCTGCACCGGATCGCACCAGTCGCGTACTACTGCGCGAGTCACCACGATGCCTGCGCAGCCACCCAGCGCCTGGACGAAACGCGCAGCGATCAGCCAGTCCAGTGACGGCGCAAAGGCACACGCCAGCGACGCCAGGGTAAACAGCGTCACGCCCACCAGCAGCGGCCAGCGGCGTCCATACCGATCCGCCAGCGGCCCATAGATCAGCTGGCCAAGAGCCAGACCGATGAAGTAAGCCGCCAGTGACAGCTGCACGTGTTCCACATCCGTGGCAAAAGCGCGCGCCATCGAGGGAAACGCCGGCAGGTAGAAATCGATAGCCAACGGGCCAAAGGCGCTGAGCGCGCCCAGAATGAGCAGAATCGGAAGGGGCATGGATAAACTCGCGGGGCGGAAAAAGCCGAAGCATCGACACGCAGCGAAGCCGCGACCGAGATCGAACGTTTACAGAGAAGCTGAGATGCTGTTACATACACAGACGATTGTAAACATCCAAAGTTGCAGAGGTTAAAGGACGAACTCCGCATTGCCCGCCGTGAAGGCATTATTCACTGCAGTATCAGGCTGCCGTAGCTCACCCATGCGAAGAACCAAAGAAGACGCCGAAAAGACCCGTGTTGCCCTGCTCGCCTCTGCCGAGCGGCTGTTTCTCGACAAGGGGGTGGCGCACACCAGTCTCGATCAGATTGCCCGCGACGCCGGCGTGACCCGCGGCGCCGTGTACTGGCACTTCCAGAACAAGGCTCACCTGTTTCACGAAATGCTCAACCAGGTTCGCCTGCCCCCGGAACAGATGGCCGAGCGGCTTTGCGGCTGCACCCAGCAGCAGCCGCTGAGGGCGCTGTATGACCTTTGTATCGAAGGCATCGGTGCCTTGGGTCGGGATGAGCAGAAGCGCCGGGTCATGACCATCCTCCTGCACCGTTGCGAATTCACCGATGAATTACGCGAAGCGGAGGAGCGGCACCAGGCGTTCATCAACCAATTCATTGAGCTTTGCGAAAAGCTGCTGGAGAGCTCCGTTGACAGCCTGTATCCAGGCATTACTCCGCGGTTGGCCGCGCGCACTTTGCACGCGCTGATCGTCGGCGTGTTCAGCGACTGGACCCGCGACCCGACCCTGTTCGATCCGGAAAAGGATTGCGCCGCACTGATCGACCCGGTGTTCCGAGGCTTGGTCAAGGACTGGGACAGTTCCGCCGTACGCTGAGGTATCCCTAGCAAACGCGGCAGCACCAGCTGCCGCGTGCTGCATCACTGGACCTGATAGCCCTCTTCTTCAATCGCCTCGCGGATGGACGCCTCGTCCAGCCCGCCTTCCACTTGCACCACGCCCGCCTCAAGGTCGACATCGACCTTGGCATCGCTATCACGGGACTGGATCGCCTGAATGACGGCGCGCCGGCAATGCTCGCAGGTCATGCCTTTCACGTTGAATGTCTTCATCGGTTGCTCCTTTCGCTCGTTGGACACACCAGCATGCTCAACCTTGCCACACTGACAAGGTCAATAGGCTTGGCTGCGACATCCTGTTACTGGACTTGACCTTCCCACAAGGTGAAGGTTGATCCTCAGCGGCAACTGGCCTATTCGGAGCAAACATGACGAGCGCAACCTACACGCTGCCTATCTCCGGCATGACCTGCGCGAGCTGCGCCGGACGGGTCGAGCGCGCCCTGCTGAAGGTGCCCGGCGTCGACAGCGCTGCGGTGAATCTTGCCGCCGAGCAAGTCCGCGTGCAGACCCATGAAGGCGACCTCGCCGAACTGGTACAGGCGGTGGAAAAAGCGGGCTACGGCGTGCCGGTACAAACCCTGGAACTGGCCATCGAAGGCATGACCTGCGCCAGCTGTGCCGGTCGCATCGAGCGTGCATTGCTCAAGGTGCCGGGCGTGCGCAGCGCCTCGGTGAACCTGGCCAACGAACGTGCCCGTATCGAAGTGCTCGGCGCGGTCGACTCGTCAGTACTGATCGCAGCGGTCGAGGCCGCCGGCTACAAGGCACAAGCCAGCAGCGATAGCGAGCCGGCCACTGACCAGAGCGAAAGCCGTTTGCGCCGTGAACGCTGGGCCGTTATTGCCGCGTTGCTGCTCGCCGCACCGCTGGTCATTCCAATGTTTGGCGACCTCCTGGGCCTGCATTGGATGTTGCCGCCCTGGATGCAGTTCGTGCTCGCCACGCCGGTGCAATTCATTCTTGGTGCGCGTTTCTACGTGGCGGGTTGGAAGGCCGTGCGGGCCGGGGCCGGCAACATGGACCTGCTGGTCGCGATCGGCACCAGCGCCGGCTATGGCCTGAGTCTCTACCAGTGGTGGGTCGCAGAGGCCGGGCAGATGCCGCATCTGTATTTCGAAGCGTCCGCCGTGGTGATCGCCCTCGTCTTGTTGGGCAAGTACCTAGAAAGCCGTGCCAAACGCCAGACCAGCGCAGCCATTCGTGCACTGGAGGCGCTCCGGCCCGATCGCGCCGTACGTGTGGTCGACGGCCGCGAAGAAGAGGTGGCGATTGCGGTCCTGCGTCTGAACGACCTGGTGCTGGTCAAGCCCGGCGAACGTTTTCCGGTTGACGGCGAAGTGGTCGAAGGCGAAAGCCAGGCCGACGAGGCCCTGATCAGCGGTGAAAGCTTGCCGGTGGCGAAGGCGCCGGGCGACAGCATCACCGGTGGCGCAATCAACGGTGAAGGCCGGTTGCTGGTACGCACCACCGCATTGGGCGGCGAAACGGTGCTGGCGCGCATCATCCGCTTGGTCGAAGACGCGCAGGCCGCTAAGGCCCCCATCCAGAAGCTGGTGGACAAGGTCAGTCAGGTGTTCGTCCCGGCGGTGCTGGTGATTGCTCTGTTGACCCTGGCGGGCTGGCTGTTCGTTGGCGCGCCCGCCGAGGTGGCGTTGATCAATGCGGTTGCCGTGCTGGTCATCGCCTGTCCCTGTGCGCTTGGGCTTGCGACGCCCGCTGCGATCATGGCCGGCACCGGTGTCGCCGCGCGCCACGGCATTCTGATCAAGGATGCTGAAGCGCTGGAGGTCGCCCATGCCGTGACAGCGGTCGCCTTCGACAAGACCGGAACGCTCACGTCCGGCAAGCCGCGCATCGTTCACCTGCACGCCGTTGATGGCGACGAGTCCGCGCTGTTGCAACAGGCCGGTGCGCTGCAACGCGGCAGCGAACATCCGCTGGCGCAGGCGGTGCTGGACCGCTGTGCCGAGCAAGGACTGACAGTGGCTGACGTGGAGCGCAGCCAGTCGCTGACCGGACGCGGCATCGCCGGCGATCTCGATGGCCGCTCGCTGGCGCTGGGCAACCGCCGGCTGCTGGACGACAGCGGCCTGCAGCCGGGCGAGCTGGCGGGCAAAGCCGAGGCCTGGGAAAGCGAAGGCCGCACCCTCTCCTGGCTGATCGAAACGGCACCGCAGCAGCGCGTCCTCGGCCTGTTCGCCTTTGGCGACAGCCTCAAGGATGGCGCGGCGCAAGCCATCGCTGCCCTCAATGCGCGGCATATTCGCAGCCACCTGATCACCGGCGATAACCGCGGCAGCGCTCGCGTGGTGGCCGAGGCGCTACAGATCGACAGTGTGCACGCCGAAGTGCTGCCAGCGGACAAGGCCGCTACGGTCGCCGAACTGAAAAAAGGCGGTGCAGTGGTGGCGATGGTGGGCGACGGCATCAACGATGCCCCGGCCTTGGCCGCCGCCGATGTCGGCATCGCCATGGGCGGCGGCACGGACGTTGCCATGCATGCGGCGGGGATCACCCTGATGCGCGGCGATCCCAAGCTGGTGCCAGCTGCGCTGGAGATCAGCCGACGCACCTATCGCAAGATCCAGCAGAACCTCTTCTGGGCGTTCATCTACAACCTGGTGGGGATTCCCCTGGCAGCTTTCGGTTTCCTGAGTCCGGTAGTGGCGGGCGCGGCGATGGCGTTGTCGAGTGTCAGCGTGGTCAGCAACGCGCTGTTGCTCAAGCGTTGGGAGCCGAAGGAATAGAACCTGCAGCCCGCGCGCGCTACCGGCCTCTCAAGGTCCTGGGCCACCGCGCGCGGTTCGCTACACCACCAGCCCAACACTGACTTGTCTGGATGCCCACATGAATATTGGCCAAGCAGCAAAGAAAAGCGGGTTGTCAGCCAAGATGATTCGCTACTACGAGTCCATCGACCTGATCTCGCCTGCCGGACGCAGCGCCAACGGTTACCGCCACTACGGTGAGGAAGACCTGCATCGCCTCGCGTTCATCAAGCGCTCGCGGGATATGGGCTTCTCCTTGGAAGAAGTGAGCAAGTTGCTCAGGCTCTGGCAGGACCGTCAGCGCGCCAGCGCCGATGTGAAAGCCGTGGCTGGCGCACATATCGATGCGCTCAATCAGAAGATTGCCGAACTGGTGGGGTTACGTGACACCCTGCAGGACCTGGTCGATACCTGCCAGGGTGATGACCGGCCGGATTGCCCCATCCTCAAGGACCTGGAATCCGGCGGGTGCTGCTCGTCCAGCGCACCCCGTGAGCGCAGCTAGACAGAGCAACACCGCTTTTCCATCAGGGAAGCAACAAGGCCAGGCATTGCGCCTGGCCTCGCGATAGATCAGCTAGCCTGCGATTGCAGGTAGTTCTGCAGCCCGATGCGGTCGATCATGCCGAGCTGCTGCTCCAGCCAGTAGGCGTGATCTTCTTCAGTGTCCATCAGCTGCAGCTCGAGAATTTCACGGGTCTGGTAATCACCGTGCTGCTCGGCCAGGGTGATGCCCTTGGCCAGGGCTTCGCGCACCTTGTATTCGAGTGCCAGATCGGCGCGCAACATCTCGGGCACAGTGTGGCCGGGATGCATTGCCTCCGGCGTCATGTCCGGTGTGCCTTCGAGGAACAGGATGCGCTTGAGCAGCGCATCGGCGTGCTCGGTTTCCTCCTGCATTTCGTGGTTGATCCGCTCGTAGAGCTTGGTGAACCCCCAGTCGGCATACATCCGCGAGTGCAGGAAATACTGATCGCGCGCCGCCAGCTCCCCACGCAGCAGTTCTTTGAGATATTCGATGACCTGTGGCTGACCTTGCATTGCGACTCTCTCCTGCACTGACTTTTGAACGCCGGACAATGATACGCCCAATCGGCGGCGGATTGACCGTGGCCCCGTTGCCGCAGGCAAAACCAGCTGACCAGTGGGTCAGTTCAGCATAGGCCGAACTCCCGAGCCAGAGCGGGGTTCTACTGAATCTGTCGCGGCGTTTCGCATTGTCGCGACGTCTTGCTCGTCGCCATTGTCCAGGAGAACGGATGCCGCTCTTAACGTCCCGAGGCCACTCACGACATCGCTTTACCATCGCTTCAATCTGCATTGGGCTGACCCTGTCCGGCTGCGCCGAGGACAAGGA
Organism: Stutzerimonas tianxiuensis; assembly: GCF_053470365.1. Taxonomy (NCBI): domain Bacteria; kingdom Pseudomonadati; phylum Pseudomonadota; class Gammaproteobacteria; order Pseudomonadales; family Pseudomonadaceae; genus Stutzerimonas; species Stutzerimonas tianxiuensis. Next base: position 111,222 of record NZ_JBPVWS010000005.1, read on the forward strand.
ACCTGTTCAGGTGCCGCCACGCGTTGCCTTCGTCGAGCCGCTACAACGTATTGATAACGGCCCCGAGTCGTTGCGCTTTCCCGGTGTGGTCGAAAGCGTGACCAGCACGCAGCTGGCGTTCCAGGTGCCGGGGCGCGTCGAGCGCATCCTTGTCGACGAGGGCGAGCACGTCGAAAAAGGCCAGCCGGTCGCCGCACTCGACGACACCGATTACCAGCTGCAACTGCGCGAGGCCCAAGCACGGCTGCGTCAGCTGGAGGCGGATCTGAGCCGCAAGCGTGCGTTGCTGGCCGAAGGAATTCTCGCCCCCGCCGCGGTAGAGCCGCTGCAGGCCAGTGTGGTGGCGGCACGCGTCGCTCGCGACAGCGCGCAGCGCAATATCAAGCACAGCACACTGGAGGCGCCGTTCGACGGCGTCGTCGCGCGGCGGCTGGTCGAGCCGGACATGGTGGTCGCCACGGGTACACCGGTGCTCGAGCTGCAGAACAACCAGCACATTGAAGTCACCGTTGACCTGCCCGAAACAGCAGCGCTGAGCATCCCCCTGAATGAAACGCTGCAGGCCGTCGGCGAGCTGGTGATTGCCGACCTGACGCTGCCGCTTGAATACAAGGAACACAGCACCCAGCCGCGCGAAGGCTCGCGCACCTACAGCCTGACGCTACAGGGCCAACCGCCGGAGGACTTCAACCTGCTGCCAGGTATGGCCATGCGGGTTCGCCTCGAGCGGCCTGCCGAGCCACAGAGCGAGAAAACACCGCGTTTTCGCGTGCCGCTCAATGCGGTGCAGACAGCACCCAATGGCAGCCATTACCTGTGGCTGGCGGTGGACGGACAGGCACAGCGCCATGACCTGCAGCTCGAACGGATCGAAGACGACCATGCGGTGGTCAGCGGCGAGCTTAACAACGACATGCTGGTGGTCGTAGCGGGTGGCAGCAAGCTCTCGGAAGACCAACCGATCAAAGCCGAGCGGCGGAAGTAAGCGGATGGATTTAGCCCGTTACGCCATCTGCAAGCCGGTCAATATCTGGGTTCTGGTGCTGATCTGCCTGATCGGCGGCGTCGTCGCGTTCTTCGAGATGGGCCGCCTGGAAGACCCCGAATTCACCATCAAGGAAGCCATCGTCACGGTGCAGTACCCCGGCGCAACCGCGCTGGAGGTCGAGCAGGAAGTGACCGAGCCGTTAGAAAGCGCCATTCAGGAGCTTTCCGAGGTCAAGGAAATCCGTTCGCGCTCGATGATCGGCCTGGCCGAAATCCGAGTCGAGATCCAGGACCGCTATTCGGGCGATCAGCTCGATCAGATCTGGGACCAGCTGCGCAGCAAGGTCGAGGACGCCCGACAGAAGTTGCCGCCGGGCCTGGACCCACCGCTGGTCAATGATGACTTTGGCGATGTCTATGGCATCTTCTTCGCCCTCACCGGCGAGGGCCTGACGCTGGAAGAGCTGCATGAAGTGGGCAAGGATCTGCGTCGCGGGCTGATCACCGCTGACGGCGTCGGCCAGGTCGAACTCGCTGGCGTGCGTGAAGAGCGGATTCTGGTGGAGGTCGACCAGGCGCGCCTGGCTGCGCTGCGCCTGTCCCCTCAGGAACTGCTCGCGGCATTGGCCGATGCCGATGCCGCCGTTGAAGCGGGAGGCGTGCGTGCTGGCGAATTCTTTGTACACATCCGCCCGACAGGTGCCTTCGACTCGCTGGACGCTTTGCGCGCCCTGCCGGTCGGCCAGGGCCAGCAGAGTGTGGATCTGGGCTCGATTGCCACGCTGAAACGCGACTATGCCGAGCGGCCACGGCAGATCATCCGCCACAACGGCGAGCCAGCACTGACCATAGGCATCAGCGGTATTTCCGGCAGCAACATCGTCGAGGTGGGCCGCAGTGTCGAGGCGCAGCTGCAATCCATGCAGCGGTTGATGCCGCTTGGCGCCGAGCTGCATCCGCTGTACCAGCAGCACAGCATCGTCAACGAGTCGGTCAATAGCTTCGCGCTCAATGTGTTCCTCTCGGTGGCCATCGTCGTCGGCGTGCTTTGTCTGGCCATGGGCGTACGTGCGGGCGCGATCATCGGCGCGGTGCTGTTTCTCACGGTACTCGGCACCTTGCTGGTCATGTGGATGGCCGGGATCGAGCTGGAACGCATCTCCCTCGGCGCGCTGATCATCGCCATGGGCATGCTGGTGGACAACGCGGTGGTGGTTTGCGACGGGATGCTGATTCAGAAGCAGCGCGGCATGAGCATTCTGGAAGCCTCACGCAAGACCCTGCAGCAGACGCAATGGTCGCTGTTGGGCGCGACCATCATCGGCATCCTCGCGTTTGCCGGGATCGGCCTGTCCCAGGACACCACCGGCGAGTTTCTCTTTTCGCTGTTCTTCGTCATCGCCACATCGCTGTTGCTGAGCTGGTTGCTGGCGCTGCTGGTGGTGCCGCTGTTCGGGCACTACCTGCTTGAGCGCAAGGGTGGCAAAACGGACGAGGATGCCGATCCGGACGATGCCTACAGCGGGCCGATCTACAACCGCTACCGACGCATGGCAGGCGCCGTGCTCGCGCGTCCCTGGCTGACGCTGGGCGTTCTGGTTGTGCTGACCGTCCTCAGCGTAGTGGGCTTCAGTCGGGTGCCGCAGAGCTTTTTCCCACCTTCGAGTACGCCGATCTTCTACCTGAATCTGTTCCTGCCGCAGGGTACGCACATTCGCGAGACCAGCCGCACCGCCGAGGACGTCGAGGGCTATCTGAAGCAGCTCGACGGCGTCACCGATGTGTCGACCTTTGTTGGTGCGGGCGCGTCGCGCTTCATGCTCACCTACGCGCCGGAACAGCCCAACCCGGCGCTGATGCACTTTCTGGTTCGCACCGAGGAGGCCGGGGTGATCGCCGATCTGGTTCGTGAGATCAACCAGACGCTACCAGGCCGTTACCCCTCCGCCGATGTCGCCGCAGCGCAGTTCATGTTCGGCCCCAATGCCGAGGCCAAGCTCGAAGCGCGGATCAGTGGCCCTGAACTCGACGAGTTGCGACGATTGTCGGCCGAAGGTCAGCGCATCCTTCAGGAACAGGGGAATGTCTTCAACATCCGTGACGACTGGCGATCCCCCGTACCCGTACTGCGCCCACAGCTGGCCCTGGACCGCCTGGCCGATGCAGGCCTTACCCGCCAGCAGGTTGCGCAGGCCTTGTCTGTCGCCAGTGAAGGCCAGCAGGTCAGCGTGTTCCGCGATCAGGATGAGCTGATTCCGATACTGCTGCGCGCCACTCCAGAGGATCGCGTCGAACCGGGCGAACTGCTGCAACGGCTGATCTGGAGCCCGGCAACGCGCAGCTACGTGCCGCTGGCACAGGTCGCGGACGGCATCGAGGCGACCACCGAGGAGTCGATGATCCGCCGCTACGGCCGCGAACGAACCATCGCCGTGCGTGCTGAGCCGCGCGACGGGGAGAATACCAATGTCGCATTCGAGCGGATTCGACCGCTGCTCGAGGACATCGAACTGCCGACCGGCTACTCACTGGAATGGGGCGGTGACCACGAGCAATCTTCGGACGCGCAGCAGGCACTGGCCAGCACGCTTGCAGTGCCGTACCTGGCGATGGTGCTGGTCACGGTGCTGCTGTTTGCCAAGGTCCGCCAGCCGCTGATGATCTGGCTGGTGGTGCCGATGGCGCTGTGCGGCGTCACCCTGGGGCTGCTGATCACCGGCCAGCCATTTGGCTTCATGGCGCTGCTCGGGCTGCTGAGTCTGACCGGTATGTTGATCAAGAACGCCGTGGTGCTGGTGGACGAGATCGACCGGCAGATTGCCGATGAGGTACCGCGGCTAACGGCCATCGTCGAGGCCTCGGCGTCGCGTCTTCGCCCGGTGATGATGGCTGCAGGCACCACGGTACTGGGTATGGTGCCGCTGCTGTTCGACCCCTTCTTTGCCAACATGGCCGTCACCATCATGGGTGGGCTGGGCTTCGCCACATTGCTTACCCTGCTGGCCGTGCCCTGTCTGTACCTGTTGTTCATGCGCGTCAAACCGGAGGAAACCTGATGCCCTGCCGATTGGCTCGTACCCCCCTGGTCTGGGCGCTGGCGTTGGCGCTCGGCGCTTGCTCCAGCGTGCCGGAACGGCCTGTCCCGGATGTTCCGGACAGCTGGTTCCACGCGGTGCACCAGCAGCCAGCCGATGCCGAGACGCTCGCCGACTGGTGGCAGCAGTTCGATGACCCGGTGCTGACTCGGCTAGTCCGCAAGGCTCTGAACAACAACCGTGACATTCGCTCGGCCATGCTGCGGGTCGATACCGCACGCGCGCAATTGCGCCAGGCTCGCGCCGGCCTGTTCCCCACATTCGCGCTGCCAGGCTCGGCCAGCCGTCAGTGGATCGAGAACAACAATGAACCGAACCCCAATAGCCCCATAGGCCAGTTCATCCCCGACGAAGACGTGATCACCTTCGATACCTGGGAACTCGCCCTGCAAGCCAGCTGGGAGCTGGACATCTTCGGCGCTACCCGGGCGCGAACCGACAGTGCACGACAGCAGATTCGCTCGGCGCAAGCCCAAGCCATCGCCGCGCGGCTGGCGGTGGCCTCCAATACTGCACAGGGTTACATGCAGGTGCGCGCGTTCGAGGGGCAGCGGGCGCTGCTGCTGGAGGGGATCGAACTTGCAGCAGAGCTCGAGCACATCGCCAGTCGAATGTTCGAAGCTGGCGAGGTGACCCGGCTGGATGTCGAGGCCAGTGCCGCCGAGCGCGCCTCCCTGCAGGCGGATCTGGATGAACTGGAAATCAACCTGGCCGAGGCCAGGCTGGCGCTCGATACGCTGCTCGCCGAACCGCCGGGTAGCGTGGCGCGCGAGTTCGAAGCGTCGGCCAAGGTGCCGCTCGCTGACAGGCCCATCCCGCCCGGACAACCGCTGGATCTCCTGCGCCGTCGCCCGGACCTGATTGCCGAAGCGGCGCAGCTGCAAACGGCCCAATTGCAATCGCTGGCCGCCCGCCGCGATCTGTTCCCGACCCTGGCGCTACAGGCGGCAGTCGGGCGTTCCGGCCTGGCACTGGGCAATGCCTTCTCCACCGCTTCGAACTTCGCGCGTCTCGGTGCGACCTTTGGCTTGCCCTTCCTCGATTATCGCCGGCGGGGCGCGGCAATCGACCTGGCTGATGTGGAAGGTGAAAGCGCCTACCTCGGCTTCCAGCAGGCGCTGGCCGAAGCGCTGGAAGAGGTCGAGCGATCACTGGTGCGCATCGACGGACAGAAACGCCGCCTGGACTCGCTGCGGACCACACTTCGTCATCGTGAATATGCCTATGAGCTGGCGCAGACCAGCTATCGACTGGGTGAGGCGAATCTCAACGAAGTATTGGACGCCCAGCGCGGCTCCCTGCGTGCTCGGCAACAAGCGCTGCAGGGCCGTACTGCACTTGCGACGGCACAAGTCGCACTGTTTGTAGCACTCGGCGGCGGCTGGGAAATCAACCCAAGTGCGGTGCAGACTAACGAGCCCGCGTCAGCAACGTCGGGCTCGAATGCTGTGGAATAACGGCGTTAGGCTGGAGTCTCCTCGGCAAGCCACCCGAAGAGACGGCCCGCACACCATCGCTCACCGTTCAGTTACGCATCCATGGCGGTATCGGCGGCTCATCGCTGGGCTCATCCGTTGCGTTACGCAAGGCTTCCTTACGCGCCTGGTCGGCCAGGGTCGCCTTGATCTCCCGCATCACAGCGTCTAGGTCAGCGGCATCTTCCGGCTCGGCAAACTCACCGGTCAGCTCGGACTCCGGCGTCAGCTTGCCGTCCTCGTACAGCGCCCACATTTCCTTGGCGTAGCGGGTGAATTTGAGCTCGGGCGCAAACTGGCCGAAATAGGCCGACATGTTGCCAACGTCCCGTTCGAGCATTTCAAAGGCGTGGTTGTTGCCCGCCGCATCTACCGCCTGTGGCAGGTCAATGATGACCGGGCCATGCTCGTCGAGCAGCACGTTGAATTCGGACAAGTCGCCATGCACCAGGCCGGCGCAGAGCATCTTCACCACTTCGCCAATCATGAAGGCATGAAATTCACGTGCATCGTCAGGGTGAAGATCGACGTCGTTCAGACGCGGCGCGGCATCGCCGTCTTCGCCTGAGATCATCTCCATCAGAAGCACGCCATCGAGGAAGTCGTACGGTTTAGGCACGCGCACGCCAGCGTCTGCCAGCCTGAACAAGGCGGCCACTTCAGCGTTCTGCCAGTTTTCCTCTTTTTCCTTGCGCCCATGTTTGGAACCCTTGGCCATGGCCCTCGCATCGCGGCTGCTACGGACCTTGCGGCCCTCCTGATATTTGACGGCTTGGCGAAAGCTGCGGTTGTTGGCTTCCTTGTAGACCTTGGCGCAACGCAGCTCGTCACCACAGCGCACTACATAAACCGCTGCTTCCTTGCCGCTCATCAGCGGGCGCAACACTTCGTCGATCAGCCCATCCTCGACCAACGGCTCGAGTCGTTTTGGCGTTTTCATCAGCGGCTTACAGACCCTTTTTGACTATGCAGATCTGCAGGTTACGGCAATCGCGAACGGGCTTCCATGTTCGCCCGCAAGTTTGAAAGCGCACTGCGGATTGGCATCGGGATCGGCCAGGGCGGACAATCGACATCCTTCACCCACGGAGCCTCCCGATGCTCGATTTCGACCACTGCTGGCAAGCGCTCTGCAATCGCGATCCGAGCTTCGATGGGCGCTTCGTGTTTGCCGTGCATTCGACAGGCATATTCTGCCGGCCGAGCTGTCCGGCGCGTCGGCCCAAGCGCGAATGCGTCAGCTTCTTCCAACACGTCAGCGAGGCGGAAGCCGCCGGTTTCCGCGCTTGTCGGCGCTGTTCTCCGCACGGTAAGAGCTCTGCCGAGCAACTCGACGAATTGGTAATCGCCGCTTGTCGACTGCTTGATGAAAGCGACACACCCATGTCCCTGGATCAGCTGGCCGGGCGCATTGGCCTGTCTCCTTCGTACCTGGCGCGGGCGTTCAAAGTTCGCACCGGCATGACACCGCGCGCCTGGGCTGCAGCGCGCCGGCGCGAACGGCTGGAAACGCAGCTGCCCGCCGCCAAGTCGGTGCTTGGCGCCGCCCTCGACGCGGGGTATGGCAGCGCACGCGGCGCCTATGAGAACGCCGTGGCACTCAGCCCTCGCCAGCGCAGGCAACAGGCAGCGGGCGAGGCCCTGCGGTATGCCATCAGTTCATGCCCGCTCGGGTTGCTGCTGATTGCCGCGAGCGATCAGGGTGTCTGCGCACTACTGTTTGGCGATAACGAGCAGACCTTGCTTGAGGAGCTGCACTCGCGTTTTTCAGCGGCAGCGCTAGTGCCTGATCAGGCTGGGCTCGGCGAATGGTTGAAGGCAGTCGTCGCTCAACTGAAGGAGCCGAGCCGAGCCGCGCAACTACCGCTGGACCTGCGCGGTAGCGCCTTCCAGCAACGTGTCTGGCAGGCGTTGCAGAGTATTCCACCGGGTGAGACGCGCCGTTACGGTGAGTTGGCTGCGAGCCTCGGCAGTCATGCACGCGCCGTGGCCCGTGCTTGCGCCAGCAATCCAGTCGGGCTCTTGGTGCCCTGCCACCGCGTGGTCGGTGCCAACCAGGCACTGACCGGTTATCGCTGGGGCCTCGAGCGCAAAGCCGCCTTGCTTGAATCAGAGCGCGATGAATCGGGAGCCTGACGAGGTTTCAGCGGTCGCATGCAGTACATGCCATCGCAAAAGAGCCCAGCCATGACCGAACTGAAGCGCTTCCGCATCCATTACCTGATCAATGGCGAGCCAGCGTCCCTGACGCTGAGCGCCTTCGAAACGCCTGCACTAGAGCAGGCCGAACTGGAAATACTGTTGCACCACGTCAAGGAGCCGCGCGCCAGCGTCGACGCGCCTTGGGAAATCCCGGAGCACGCCAGCGAGCACAGCCGGATGGCTGAACTGGGCGTCAGCGACATTCAGATCGAAGAAGAATCGCACCGCTGAACCAGGCCGTTGCACATTGCTAAAGCAAGGAGACGACCGTCGTGCCCCTGATCGACACCCACACCCACCTCGACTTTGACCCCTTCGATGCCGACCGCGGTGAGGTATTGGCCCGCTGCGCCAGCGCCGGTGTCGAGCGAATCCTGGTGCTCGGCGTCCATCAAGCGAACTGGGAGAGGGTCTGGCAACTGGCGCTGGACGAGCCAGCCGTCTACGCCGCGTTGGGGCTGCACCCGGTTTTCCTGCAGGATCACCGAGCGGAGCACATCGACGCGCTGCGTGAGTGGCTGCAGCGCCTGCGCGGCGAGGACAAGCTCTGTGCCATCGGCGAGATAGGCCTCGACTATTACATCGAAGATCCGGACAAAGAGCGCCAGCAGCAGCTGCTCGACGCGCAGCTCGCGCTTGCTGGCGAATTCGAGCTGCCGGTGCTGCTGCATGTCCGTCGCGCGCATGCCCAGATGATCGCCATGCTCAAGCGTCACAAGCTCAAGCGCACCGGCATCGCGCACGCGTTCAGCGGCAGCTGGGAAGAAGCCCGCGAATACATCAAGCTGGGCTACAAACTGGGACTGGGCGGTGCGGGAACCTGGCCCCAGGCGCATCGCATGCACCGGGTGCTGCAGCAATTGCCACTCGACAGCATCGTGCTTGAAACCGATGCACCTGACATCACGCCCCACAGCCACGCCGGGCAGCGCAACAGCCCCGAATTCCTTCCAGACATCTGTCGCGAGCTGGCCCAATTGCGTGGCATCAGCCCTGAGGAATTGGCGGATGCCAGTTACCGCAACAGCTGCGAGCTGTTTGGCTGGAACCGCTAACCGGCTGGCCGAAGCCGAGGGCAGAAAGCTGGCAAGCGCTGGGCTCCGATCCAGACAGCTAATCAGTCTTCTAGCGGGTCGTGTCCCCAGTTCATCAGCGAATGACGCCAGCGGCTGTCGCGAATGTCCGCCTCGGGACGCTGAGCAAGGTGCCGGTGGACATAACCGATGACCTTGCGCATGGCCTGGTAATCGTCCTCGCCCAGTTCAGCCTGCCGCTTTGCCTTGAGCGCGAGGATACGCTCACCCATGGCGTGCCCTACCGCCTCGCCATCATCCGGGGCGGTGACCTTTTCACCGCCAGAAGTCATGCCAACGCTGCGGCTGGTCTCGCTCTCAAGCCAATGGCGGAGCTGGGCTGGGGACATATTGACCACCCGATGGAATTCATCGCGAACGTCTCGCTTGGCCTCGTCACTCAGCTCGTTCATTGCTCGCCCTCGCGCTTGAGCGCCGCAACCAACTCGTCTTTCTTCATTGTTGATCGTCCACGAATGCCGCGCTGAGCAGCGCGGCGCACCAGCTCGGTCTTGTTCAGCCCGCTAAGTGCGGGCTCGCGCTCGCGGCTGGTCTTGCGCGCCACATCGGCCGGCTGGCTGGAGTGTTGCTGCCCGCGACGGCTATCGGCTCGTTTCTTTTGCGTCGTTCGGGCGTATTCGTCGTCGCTGATTGACTCGCGAGCCTTCTTGGGCAAATAGCGCTCGCCGGTTTCCCCGGACGGCTTTCCGGATTTGGTATCCCAGTCTTCGCGGGTCCACTCGCGCAAGTGGTTGTCGGCGGTTTTCTTGCCCTCATAGCCGCCGCCGCGCTTCTTGTATTCCTGCACGGCGTACTGGGCCTTGCGCGCCGACCACTGGCCAGGCTCGCCGCCCTTGTCGCCGTCGGTGACTTCCCGCTTCACCTGCTCCCAAAGCTTCGGATCGGTCTTCTTTGCGGTGCTGGACATGACGCACTCCCGGGTTTGCCTGTTCGGCAGACCCGGGCGCAGGAGGCGCTGTTCAACAACGCCGATGAGCGGCTAAGCGCCGAACGGAGAGAGGATCAGACGCGGAACGCGCCGATCAATTGCTGCAGGCGGCCAACCAGTTCGGTGAGTTCGCGACTCGCCTGTTCGGTATGGCCTGCGCCTTCGGCGGTGCGCTGCCCAGCCTCATTGATCGCGACAATGTTGCGGTCGATGTCATGGGCGACAGCGGTCTGTTGCTCCGCGGCCGCGGCGATCTGCTGGTTCTGATCGACGATGACACCGACCGCGCCAAGGATGTTCTCGAGCGCCTGCTGAACCTGTGCCGACTGGCTTACGGTCTCTTCTGCCATCGAATGGCTGGAGTGCATGGTCTTGACCGCTGCGCCGACCCCGCCCTGCAGGCGGCCAATCATCTGCTCGATTTCTTCGGTGGACTGCTGAGTGCGCTTGGCCAGGCTGCGCACTTCATCGGCCACAACAGCGAAGCCGCGACCCTGCTCACCTGCGCGAGCCGCCTCGATTGCGGCATTGAGCGCCAGCAGGTTGGTCTGTTCTGCCACGCCCTTGATGACATCCAGCACCTGGCTGATGGCTTTGCTGTCGCTTGCCAGCTGGTTGATCACGGTGACCGATTGTTCGATCTCGGCAGCCAGCAGACCAATGCCGCTCACCTGCGCCTCGACCAGAGTGCGACCGCTGACGGTTTCGTCGTTGACGCTTTGCGCGCTGCCCACTGCAGCTTCGGCGCTGGTGGCAACTTCCTGCGCAGTCGCCGACATCTCGTTCATTGCCGTGGCAACCTGCTCGATCTGCCCGCGCTGCTCGGACACCGTCTGGTTGCTCTCGCCGGAAACAGTCTCGACGCGCGAAGCCTGACGCTCCACCTCGCCCACCGTGTGCCCGACGCGCTCGATGAGTTCACGGATCTTCGAAACGGTCTCGTTGAACACCTGGCCCAGCTCACCGAGTTCGTCGCGGCTCTGCACCTTGAAGCGTGCCGTCATGTCGCCGGCAGCCACTTTATCCATGGTCGCGCCGAGGCTGCGCAACGACGCACGAGTCGATATGTAGAACGCGCTGTAGAGGTAAACGACGAGCACAAAGACCAACGCCAGCGCGGTCAGCAGCAGCACCATCAGCAGTTGCTTCTGCTCGAGCCGCTGCTCGAGCTCATCGTCGAGAAAGCTGAGAATGGCGTCATTGAGCGCATAGGTCTTCGCCATCTCGGCGCTGATCAGGTCGTAGAATTTATCCCAGGGCTGATCCAGGGCTTCGGCCATGATCACCTGGTCCTGGAAGATGTCGCTGCTCGACTGCAGCGAGTTGCGACTGGCCGTCGCCTGAGCATCCAGTTGGCGCTGCGCGGCAGGGCTGCTGCCCAGCACATCCTGCAGCTGGGCAGCGTATTGCGCCTGCTGCTTTTCCAGCTCGAGCAAGAGGTCGTCCAGTTTGTTGCTGGCATCGGAGTTCAGGTACCCCTGGCCAAAGGTATAGGAGCCCACTGCCCGACCTTCACCGAGCGCAGCGGTGATGGACGGCGTCGCCGAGGTCAGCAGTTCGGAGAGCAGCCGTACATCGCGCTGACTGTCCTGGCTCAAGCCCGACTGGCTGGCGATCAGCTTGATCATTACCTGGGCCTTGCCCAGCAACGCACGGGCCATCGCAGCCTTGGCCTGCAGCGACTGCTGCGACTGTGCTTCACGCAGCGCGGCGTCCAGTTCATCCCGGCGCTGGCTGAATTCAGCGACCTGCTCAGGGTTGTCGCTGACCGGCGTCAGGTTCTGCATCCGGGCGGAAAGTTCTCGTTCGGCACTGGCCAGGCGGGTCACCAACGCCTGCACTTCACCGGTCTGGCCGATGATGCCTTCGATCTCGACCAGATCTTTCCAGTCTTCCATTTCTCGGCGCAGCTGCAACGCCGTGCCCAGTAGTTCCAGGCTGCGCAGTTCAGTGCGAGTGCCCACAAACTCTTGGTACGAGTCGCGTACCAGATAGAAGTTGGTCAACAGCATGGGGACGAAAAAGAGAACGCTGATCAGGCTGAACTTCATGCCGAAGCTCAGACGGTTCATCAGGGCGATAGCCGGATACAACAGACTTTTCAAAAGACGTCTCCCAATTTTTTGTTGTATTGCCGTCAGCGTCGAGGCTGCGGCAGGGCTCGTCAGAGAATGGTGCGAGAAAACTTATACGGGATATCGGACGGGGCTTGTGTAACTTAAGGTAATAGCAGAGTGACACCCCTACAACTGGCAGAAGACACGCCGATTCCGGCATATCCACCGCACTTATGCAGGGCGTCCGCAGCTCACGCTGGGCGTTATCGACGCGTTAGAGAAAGAGAATCCATAGCGCGATTGCCGCATACCAGAGGATGCGAGCACGCACCAGCAAGGCGGCAAGGCTGTCGAGCCTCAGGATGCCCGCCTGCCCCGCGTAAGCCCCTTCCAGGTCGGCCGCCACGGGACCGACCTTGGCCAGTAACTGTGGCGCAGGCACGCCCCAGTTCAACAAGTCCTCAAGCATGGCGCGATTGGCGGCGACGAAATTTCCGACCAAGCCGAAACTGGCGAGCAGAACCCGCACCGGCAGCCAGTCGAAGGCATGCCTGAACTGGCTCGCCCGCTCGCATACGGCCTCGGACTTGGCGTGATCAATGGTCAACGCCAGCAGCCGATAGGCGAGCGCCGCGACGGGTCCAAGCAACACGTACCAGAAGATCACCGCAAAAAAGCCTTGATGGCTGCGCCAGAGCAGCTGTGCTTCCACGGCACGCAGCAGGCCCGGTGCATCCGTCGCACTGAGCCCCAAATCACGTTCGGCGACCAGCGCTGCGGCTTCGTCATCGCCACGACGCCAGGCATCGCGGAACGGCCCGAGCTCGCGTTTGCCCTGGCCGCGACCCAGGCTGTAGAGCAACACCAGCAAATGCAAAGGCAGGCTTAGCCAGCCATAGGCCAGCGGCTCTAGCGCCAGCAACAGCATGCCGAGCAACAGCACCGGCAGCAGCACCAGGAAGAACAGACTCAGCCATGGTCCATAAGCCGTTCCCGCACCGCCATCGACGCGCGCCAGCAGGCGCAGCCAAGGGCCGTCGTCCTGTACCCCGCGACGCCAATCGGTGAGCTTATCGATGACCAGCGCCAAGAACACCACGAGAAAAATCATCTGTCGAATCCTGTCAGGGCAGTCTCACACCACGATTGAAGCGGTGCGCAAACGCTGCCAGTCAAATGCGGGGCCGGGGTCGGTCTTGCGACCCGGCGCGATATCGCTATGGCCACAAACCCGCTCCGGCGTGATTGCCGGATAGGCTTGCTGAAGCAGACGACACAGAGAAGTCAGGCTGTCGTACTGGGCTTCGCTGAATGGCAATTCATCAGTGCCCTCCAGCTCGATGCCAAGGGAGAAATCGTTGCAGCTTTGCCGATCACCGAAGCACGACACACCGGCGTGCCATGCGCGATCAAGGCAGGAGACGAATTGGGTAATCGCGCCGTCACGTTCGATCAGGAAGTGCGCGGACACCTGCAGGTTCGCTATTTCTTCAAAGAAGGGGTGCTCGTCACAGGGCAGACAGTTCTGGAAGAATTGCTGGACCTTTCCGGTTCCGAACTGGCCCGGTGGCAGACTGATGTTGTGAATGACCAGCAGCGAAATCTCGCCGTCCGGACGCAGGTTGAAGTTGGGCGAAGGGCAATGGCGAATGCCTCGGCACCATCCTGTCGCATGATCCAACTGCATCGCGGCGAAACCTGGCTGAACGGAGGCCTGCAGGCTAGCGCCTGCAGCTGCCCCGCTGCAAGCGGCCAGGCTATTCCGGATCCATCACTTACTGACGGCCACGCGCTTCTCATCACGGCGCGAGGCCAGACGATCGGCCAGGCGCGTCGGCTCAGGCAGTCGATAGCGGGTGACGTAACGCATGACCAATTGCGGGGCGCTTTCCAGGCTGACCCGGTTGCCCGGCGAAATGATCAGAGGGCGAACCTTATCCTTGCTGCGTAAAACCGTGCCGATCACCTTTCCTGCTTTGTCCAGCAGGTCGACCTTATCGCCGCGCTGCTCGCCGAGCGGCTGATGAAGCCCGGTGAGGATTTTTTTCGCCACGCCGATGGTCGGCAGGCCGGTAACCACCCCTAGATGAGCAGCAATGCCAAGCCCCCGCGGATGCGCAATGCCATGCCCATCGGAAAAGATCAGATCGGGCGTCTGATCAAGGGAGTCGAGCGCCTGCAGCACGGCAGGCAGCTCGCGAAACGACAGCAGCCCCGGGATGTAGGGCATGCACGTCGGAATTCTTGCCAGTGCTTGGCCCAATGGCTCGAGGGTTTCGGCATCGAGGAGAACGACCGCGGCACGGGTGATCTTGCCGCCATCCTCGAAGCCGACATCGACGCCAGCGACCAGCTTTAAGGGACCGAAGTCATCGGTCAAAACAACCTTCTTGGCCAGCTGATTCTGGATCTCGCGCGCTGCACTGGTGCTTCCATTCCAGCCGCAGAGTTCGGCACGTGTTTGCGGTGAGTGTGCAGTCATGGTGGCCCTCTTCTGCCTGTTCAGACGGTCAACCGAAGGTACGGTTCCACGATCCATTCATGATTGGGACTGGACAGTCAGGCAAAAAAATAAGACGCTCCCGCCGGACTGCGGCAGTTTTACCCTGCTTTGTCCCAAACAATAACAATGGAACAGCCTGATCTCGCATGCTCACCGACCACCCCCTGAAACGCATCAGCATTCTGGCTACAGACGGAGTGTTCGCATCCACCCTGCTGCATGCCAAAGACTTCTTTCACATGGCCAGCCTGCGTTATGGCAAGCAGCTGGGGCTCGACCTCAACCCCGCCTTCGAGACTTCACTGGTCAGCCCGGACGGTCTTGCGGTCAATACATTCAGCGGCCCACGCATTGAAGTGGACGGCGCCCTGGATGACGCAGACGCCGTGATTTTGCCAGCGTTCTGGGGCGACTTCGACGCCATCAGCCAACGCTATCCACAGGTGTCGCAATGGTTACAGGAGCGGCATGCGGCGGGCAGCGCGATCTGCGGTGAGGCCAGCGGGGCCTTCTGGATGGCTGCGGCGGGGTTACTCGACGGCCGCGAGAGCACCACTCACTGGCGCTTCGCTCAGGAATTTGTGGAGCGCTTCCCGCGCGTGCTGTTTACCCAGGAAAAGCATCTGACCGACAGCGACAATCTCTACTGTGCGGGGGGAACCACCTCGGCCTGCGATCTGTACATCCATCTGGTCGAGCGCTATTGCGGCGCACATATCGCTCAGGGCATGGCGCGAGACATCCTGTTCGAGGTTCGGCGCAACTACAGCCCGGGCAGAATTGGTTTTGGCGGACAGAAGCTGCATCTGGACACCCGCGTTCTGCAGATCCAGGAATGGCTTGAGGAGCATTTTGCGGAGAAATTTCGCTTCGAAGACGTGGCGCGGGATCACGGCATGAGCATTCGCAACTTCATGCGACGGTTCCAGACAGCGACCGGCGACAAGCCACTTCACTACCTTCAGCGCTTGCGCATCGAAACGGCAAAGACCCTGCTCTCCACCACCCGCAAGAGCATCAAGACGATCAGCTATGAAGTGGGTTACGACGATGCAAGCTTCTTTGCCCGACTGTTCCGCCAGCACACCGAACTGTCACCGAATCAGTACCGGCAGCAGTACCGCCACAAGATCGCTTGAGCCATAAACACAAACGGCAAGTCACGCCAGGGCGCAGACTTGCCGTTCGTGTCGCCTGTCGGGATCAGGGTTTATGTGGGCGCGCCAGGTATTCGTGCGACTGCATTTCCAGCAGGCGGCTCAGCGTGCGCTGGAACTCGAACTCCAGGCGCCCACCGGCATACAAATCCTTGAGCTCGACCTCGGCGGAGAGGATCAACTTGACGTTGCGGTCGTAGAACTCATCGACCATGTTGATGAAGCGGCGCGCCATGTCGTCCTTGGAAACGTCCATCCGCTCGATGTTGGAAACCAGCACTGCATCGAAGATCTTGCCCAGCTCGATGTAGTCGTTCTGGCTGCGAGGACCGTCGCACAGCTCGCGGAACTCGAACCAGGCCACGCCGCTGGCAACCTTGCGCGCAACGATCTCGCGATTCTCGATCATCAGCGCTTCGTTTTCCTGAATGCGGCACTGCTCGGGCAACAGGCTGCGGAAGCTCTTCTCCAGGCTCTGCTCGGCTTCGGCGTCGAGCGGGAAGTGATAGAGCTCAGCCTGCTCCAGCGCGCGCAGACGATAGTCGATGCCGCTGTCGACGTTGACGATCTCGGTGTGCTTTTTCAGCAGCTCGATCGCTGGCAGGAAGCGGGCACGCTGCAGACCATCCTTGTAAAGACCGTCTGGCACGATGTTGGACGTCGCGACCAGGCTGACACCGTTCTTGAAGAGTTCTTCGAGTAGTGTCGCAAGAATCATCGCGTCAGTGATGTCCGAGACAAAGAATTCGTCGAAGCAGATGACCCGCGACTCGTCAGCGAAGCGCTTGCCGATGATGGTCAGCGGGTTCTTTTCACCTTTAAGTGTGCGCATCTCTTCGTGCACGCGCTTCATGAAGCGGTGAAAGTGCGTACGGGTCTTCTGTTCGAATGGCAGCGCATCGAAGAAGGTGTCGACCAGATAGGTCTTGCCGCGGCCAACGCCGCCCCAGAAATACAGGCCTTTCACAGGCTCCTGGTGCTTTTTGCCGAACAGCTTGCCCATCAGCCCGGTCTTCGTGCGGTCGTCTGCGACCAGATCGTCGTATAGACGCTGCAGATGACGGACCGCAGTTTCCTGGGCTGCATCATGGAAGAAGTCGGGACGTTTCAGGTCTGCCTGATAGCGCTCAAGAGGGGTCATGGCGGGGTCTGGGTAGTGAAACGGGGCCGACACTTTAGCCGCGCCCTCGGTGGTTGGCAATTTACGCAGATCGTTCAAGCGCTCAGCCTCGAGTGAAAACGGGGTACCGGCTGCATCCAGCCGACCGGCGACCGGTCGGCGCGACTGCCGGCAATTAGACCATCAATGTTGCCAAAGCCTGGCGCAGGCGCAGCATGGCTGCTTCCAGCGACTGCTCATCGGCGTAGCTCGGGCTGTCGGCAAGGCATTTGCCGTCGAGCCACAAGCTGAATTGATCGTCTTCATCGGCACGGAGTTCCAGCGCGTCAACACCTTGCGCGACCAGGCGCTGCGTGACGACGCCAATAGCCTTGGGATCGCTGAATCCGCGGGACAGCAACAGTTCCTCGCCATCCGCAGCGAAGAAGCGGAAACGGAAGCTGCCGTCGGTCTCACGGAAACTGGCGAAGCGGGCAGTCTTGCCACCTTTCTTCTTTGCCGGCGCGGCACTTGTCACATCGCTGCGGAAGTTGCGCAGCCCGACCGCCTCACGCAATTCCCCGAGGAACGGAGTCGCCACCTTGCGCGCCTTGGCAGCGCCAGCCTGAAGGATGTCTTCCAGGTCGCCAGGACGCGCCATCAGCGCGTGGTAACGCTCACGGGCCTCGCTCAGCTCGTTATCCAGCAGTTCGAACAGCCGCTGCTTGGCTTCGCCCCAGGCAAGCCCGCCCAGCAGCTCGGCACGAAACTCGGCCAGCTGAGCCGGCGTGGCAAACGCCTGGTACAGAGTAAACAGGTGAGAGTCGTCCGGATCCTTTGGCTCGCCAGGCAGCCGGGAGTCGGTAACGATCCGAGCGATGGTGCTTTTCAGCTGCTTGGCGCTGCTAAACAACGGGATGGTGTTGTCGTAGCTCTTCGACATTTTGCGGCCATCGAGGCCTGGCAGAGTCGCGACGCTTTCTTCAATCAGCGCCTCGGGCGCGGTAAACAGCTCCTTGCCGTTGCCGAACAGGTGGTTGAATCGCTGGCCAATATCTCGGGCCATTTCCACGTGCTGAATCTGATCGCGACCGACCGGGACCTTGTGCGCGTTGAACATGAGGATATCGGCGGCCATCAGCACCGGGTAGCTGAACAAACCCATGGTGATCCCGGCGTCCGGGTCTTCACCCTTCTCGACATTCTTGTCCACCGATGCCTTATAAGCGTGCGCCCGGTTCAACAGGCCCTTGCCGGCGACGCAGGTCAGCAGCCAGGTCAGCTCGGGAATCTCGGGGATGTCCGACTGGCGATAGAAGGTTACGCGCTCCGCATCCAGCCCACTCGCCAGCCAGGTGGCTGCGATCTCAAGACGCGACTGCTGGATCCGTTGCGGATCGTCACACTTGATCAGCGCATGGTAGTCCGCCAGGAAATAGAACGAGTCGGCATCGGCTTCGCGGCTGGCCACGATGGCCGGCCGGATGGCGCCAGCATAGTTGCCCAGGTGTGGTGTGCCCGTGGTAGTGATACCGGTGAGGATTCGGGTTTTCATTCGGTCTTCTCGATCAGTCAGCGCGGCCTGGCCGGAATCAGCCCAGCCGCGGCGCAACCAGGTCCTTGAGTTCCACCAGCTTGCCGTGGAAAAAGTGCCCGCATTCTGCCACTTTCAGCAACTCGTGGGGGCGCTGAAGCTCGGCTGAGAACACATGCACCGTGGCTGGATCGATCACTTCATCGTCGTCGGGCTGGATAATGGTCAGTGCACACCGTTCGGCCAGTGGCAGGTTTGACAGCCGCGATACCGCGGGCGCCACCATGAACAGTCGTTCCAGCGACTCGCCGCGCGCCTCAATGCGGCCGGCCAACGCAGCCGCAACGAAGCCTCCAAAAGAGAAGCCCAGCAGGGTAAGCGGCAGCTCGGGATACTGAGACCGCAGCCAGACCAGGGCGGCTTCGGCGTCTTCAACTTCACCCATGTTCATGTCGTGGCTGCCGGCGCTGCCACCGACACCGCGAAAGTTGAAACGCAGCGTTGCATAGCCGGCATCGCGGGCGGTGCGCTGCAAGGTCGAGACCACTTTGTTCAGCATGGTCCCTCCCTTGACCGGATTGGGATGACAGATCAACGCCAGCCCGCATGCTTCGGGCTGATCGAAAAACAATCCTTCCAGCGCGCCGGCCGGTCCCTCTATGGAAATGGGGTTTTCGCGTTTCAACAGGGTAACTCCGTGACCTTGGGGCTAGTTGGCTCGTCTTGCTTGCACCTGCGTAGTAATCGCATATCGCGTTGCGGTATACAGGGCAGGAACGAGACGTTAACGTATCAAGCCGTGGAAAAACCACCGCATCAGGCGGTGCAGCCCGCGCAAAAGCAGTTGCGTCCCGGCCCGACAGTCGCCCTGCCCGACCGCCAGCGCAAGGTTTCGCCGCTGAACAGCACAGCCGTTTTTATAGAGGAAGTATTCGTGGAACAGACCTTCGCGACCTGGTTGCTCCCGATCGTCGGCGTGATCGTCGGCATCGTCATTGGTTACCTGATTGCGCGAAACAGCGCACCGAATAGCACGCAACGTCAGGTGGACGAACTGCAGGAGCGGTTGGATACCTATCAAAGCGAAGTGGTCACCCATTTCAATACCACGGCCAGCTTGTTGCGCAAGCTGACCAACAGCTATCAGGACATGCAGGATCACTTATCCGAAGGTGCGGACAAGTTGGCACTCGACGAGCAGACTCGCCAGCGCTTGCTCGCGGCGCTGCACAGCGAAGAAAACCACAGCCATCGCGAGCGCCTCAGTTCACCGACATTCACTGAGCCGCCGAAGGACTACGCGCCCAAAGACGCGGACGTACCCGGCACGTTGCATGAAAACTTCGGTTTGAAAAGCAAACACTAAGGCTGACCGGCGGCACTCGGTGCCGCCTCGTTATTGCGCTACTGCGTCAGACGCATGGACAGGTCAATCGCCCGCACATGCTTGGTCAACGCGCCGATGGAAATATAGTCAACACCGGTCTCGGCAATTGCACGCAGTGTGCCGTCATCTATCCCTCCTGACGCCTCCAGCTTTGCCCGCCCTGCTGTTATGCCCACTGCGGTGCGCATATCAGCCAGACTCAGCTCGTCAAGCATCACGACGTCGGCTCCTGCACGGAGCGCCTGTTCCAGCTCGTCCAGGCTCTCTACTTCGACTTCTACGGGTTTTCCCGGAGCAATGCGATGCGCAGCCGCAACGGTTTCTGCTATCCCGCCGCAGGCAGCGATGTGGTTTTCCTTGATCAGAAAAGCATCGTACAGACCGACCCGATGGTTGTGGCAACCGCCACAAGTAACGGCGTACTTCTGCGCCATACGCAGCCCGGGAATAGTCTTGCGTGTGTCGAGCAGCCGTACGCCGGTGCCTTCGACCAGGTCGGCATACTGTCGGCAACGGGTCGCAACCCCCGACAGCGTCTGCAAAAAATTCAGCGCTGCACGCTCGCCGCTGAGAAGTGCGCGCGCAGGCCCCTCCAGATGGAACAGCACGCGATCTGCGTCTACTCGCTCACCATCGACCACGCGCCAATGCACCGCCACCCGCGGATCCAGCTGTCGGAACACGGCATCGACCCATGCAGTGCCACTGATAACAGCCGCCTCTCGCGTGATGATTTTTGCCTGGGCGAGGCGCTCGGCAGGAATCAATTGCGCGGTGATGTCACCGGTGCCTACGTCTTCGGCCAGTGCGCGGCGGACGTTGGATTCGATTTCGGCGGAAAGATCCGCAAGAGTGAGATTGGTCACGAAGAGCTCCCATGAAATTGGGCGAAAGTATACGGCGAGCTTTGACCTGTCGCAGCGGAAGAGGAACGTCTCAGCAAAATATGGATTTATCCCTATAATCTGCAAGGCTTCTTGCAGTTCAGAGGTTTTCCGTGAGCATCTGTGAGCTGCATCATGTCCAAGACAGAACTCGGAATTCATTGCCGAACGAGAAGCCTATAATCAGACGATAGATTGGCGCCATGGAAATGGCTATATGCCACTACTTTACTAGCCGTTGCCCGCTATTCACTATCAGCGGCCTGACAAGTGTTGTTGAGCGCCTTGAAAGCAGGCGACCGGAGCGTTCCAATGCGAACTGATGCGAAAGTGGTGCACCTCAAGGCTGCCCCTGAGCAAAAGCAGAATTCAGCGGCAGGCAGATTGCCTGTCGCACTCATCAGTGTGCGCGACAAAGCCGCTCAGCAACTGCGCCTGGCGCTGCAGACGCTATTCGACAATGCCGACGACTCGCTTTTCGAGATAGCGGACCGCGCTACGAGCAACGCCGAACAGAACGCCTTTTTTGAAGCGATGCGGGACCTGCGCATGAAGCGCCGCGGCATTGAGCGCAGCTTCCTGCAGCAGGTTTTCGAGTCTTTTTCCAAACTCAACCAATACGAGATCGGCAAGCCGGCGGAGCCTGAAGCCTCCTTTGAAAACCTGGCTCTGGTGCAGAACGACGAACTGGAAGAGTCCGTTGCGATCGACACCATGGTTGCCAAGGTGATGAGTCGCACCAGCCAGTCACTCAGCCACCTCACCACCCGCATCAATGTGCTGGTGAGCAAGAAGCTCGACGACAAGAACAACCCACTGGGCCCTCAGCAACTCTGCGAGTACTTTCTCGAAGCCTGCCGAAGCCTGGGCGTCGAGATCAAGGTCAAGCTGATCATTCTCAAACTGTTCGAGCGCTACGTGCTGACAGATCTTGAGCAGCTTTATGCCGAATCTAATCAGGTGCTGGTCGCGGCTAACGTCCTGCCGGAGCTGCAATCAGCTCAGCCGCGCCGTTCGCCGAATCGCCCAACTACACCAGGAAGCAGCGCCTCAAGGCACGGAACAGGTCTTGGCGATGCACCCGCTTACGCCGACAGCGGCGTGCAGGAAGCATTCGGAAACTTGCAAGCCTTGCTGTCAGAACTGCGCGGAAGTGCGCTACCTGCCCGCAACCTACCCAGCGACGCCATCCCGATCTCCAGCAATGACCTGATGCGGCTGCTCTCTCATCTGCAGTCACGTGCTCCGCAGCAGGTCGATGAATTCGACCTCCAAGGTCAGCTTGAGCAACTGCTACACCGCGTCAGCGCCAAGAGCGGCAAGTCACGTGTAGTTGGTGAAGTCGATGAGGATGTGATCAACCTCGTATCGATGCTGTTCGAATTCATCCTCGACGACCGCACCCTCCCCGACTCGCTCAAGGCACTGATCGCAAGGCTGCAGATCCCCGTCCTGAAAGTAGCGGTTCTGGACAAGACGTTCTTCAGCCGCGGCAGCCACCCTGCCCGACGCCTGCTCAACGAGATCGCCTCAGCCGCCATGGGCTGGGCCGATCAGGACGAAGTCCAGCGTGAGGGCCTATATCAGAAGATCGAGCAGATTGTGGCTCGGCTACTGAACGATTTCGTCGATGACCCTGCCATCTTCTCCGAACTGCTCGCCGATTTCCTCGCTTTCACAGGCGACGAGCGACGCCGGAGCGAACTGCTGGAGCAGCGCACAAGAGACGCCGAGGAAGGTCGCGCCAGGGCTGAAATGGCCCGCCAGGAGGTTGAGCACGCACTCAATCAGCGCCTGCTTGGCAAAACGCTACCCGAGGTGGTTGTTCGCCTGCTGCAAGAGGCCTGGAGCAAGGTTCTGCTACTGACCTGCCTGAAGCATGGCACCCAGTCGGAACAGTGGCAGGCCGCGCTGGCGACCATGGATGACCTGATCTGGAGCGTCGCCCCTCACGAAGACGTCGAGTCGCGCGCACAGCTGCTGGAGCTGGTACCAAGCTTGCTCAAGAACCTTCGAGAAGGCCTGGTCAGCGCGGCGTTCGACCCTTTCTCCACCAGCGACTTTTTCACTCGTCTCGAAGCGCTGCATGTGCAGACATTGCAGCAACTGAACCAGCCGACCAATTCCGCACCAGCCACCGAATCGCTTGATCAGGGTGAAGCCGCAGGCGAACAGAAGCTGGTGCTACCACCGCGCGAAGAATCTGCCAATCAGGCGGCAAACCAGGCGATGATCGAGGTTAACGAGGAGATTGTTCTCCTCGCCCCAGGCGAAACCCGCGAACATGAGCCGGAAATAGATCTGGACGATAACGACGAAGCACTGACGCAGGTCGATAACCTGAGAGTCGGCAGTTGGGTCGAGTTCCAGGAAGACGAAGAGCACAAGCTCCGCTGCAAGCTTGCTGCGGTGATCAAACCCACGGGCAAATACATCTTCGTCAACCGCACCGGTATGAAAGTCTTGGAAAAGACCCGCACGGGCCTGGCGATAGAGTTCCGCCGCGGCGCCATACGCCTGCTAAACGACGCGTTGCTGTTTGATCGCGCCCTTGAGTCGGTGATTGGCAATCTTCGGAGCCTGAAGAATAACAACGGCCGCTAGGGTCCAGGGGCTGCTCCCCACCCTAGTGTTGTAGTCAGTAGCTCTCCCCTTCCCGTCAATCTGCCAACCGAGAGCCAATGCCCAGACATCGTCTTGCTTGGCTTTTGCCCCTGCGCCGCTAGAATGCCTGCATCCCCCATTCGAGGTGCGTATGCCCAGCCGCCTAAAACCCGAAGACCAGGAGCACGTTGACCACTATCTCAACGCACCTCAGCACCAAGTCGAGCGCCGGCCCTTCCGCCCCTGGCTGCTCCTTGTGCTGGTCCTGGTAACGGTGCTCGGCTTGGGCCTGCTAAGCCGCCTCCTGAGTCGCCTGGTCCTGTGACTAACATGGTCACCACCAAGGCGCCAAACCGAATCCCGCAAAGCCTTATGAGTTCATTCCATGACACATCGCATCGTAATCGTCGGCGGCGGCGCCGGCGGCCTGGAGCTTGCCACCCGCCTGGGTAGAACCTTGGGCAAGCGTGGCAAGGCCCGCATTACATTGATTGACGCCAACCTGACCCACATCTGGAAACCTCTGCTGCATGAAGTGGCCGCAGGCTCGCTGAATTCGTCGGCTGACGAGCTCAACTATGTGGCGCAGGCAAAGTGGAACCACTTCGAATTCCAGATGGGCCGCATGAGCGGCCTGGAGCGTGAGCGTAAATGCGTTCACCTTGCCGCCACATTCGACGACCACGGCGTTGAACTGGTGCCGGCTCGCACACTGAGCTACGACACGCTTGTAATCGCAGTTGGCAGCACGACCAACGACTTCGGCACCAAGGGCGCCGCCGAGCATTGCATCTTTCTCGACACTCGAGAACAAGCGGAGCGCTTCCACCGCCTACTGCTGAGCCACTACATGCGCGCCCACGCCAGCGAAGGCCACCAGGGCACCATCAACATGGCTATCGTCGGCGCTGGCGCAACTGGCGTCGAGCTTGCCGCCGAGCTTCACCACGCCGCGCGTGAGCTCGCCGCCTACGGACTGAATGGCATCAAGCCTGAAAACGTCCACATCACGCTTATTGAGGCAGGGCCGCGGGTGCTGCCCGCGTTGCCGGAACGGATCAGCCAGCCAGTGCACCAGACGCTGAGAGATTTGGGCGTTACGGTACTGACTGACGCCGCAGTGAGTGAAGTGACCGATGAAGGGCTGCACACCAAAGATGGCCACTTCGTCCCAGCCACATTGAAAGTCTGGGCAGCAGGCATCAGGGCGCCAAGCTTTCTGAAAGATATAGACGGGCTGGAAAGTAACAGGATCAACCAGCTGCAAGTACTTCCTACCCTGCAAACCACTCGGGACGAGAACATCTTCGCCTTCGGCGATTGCGCTGCATGTCCGCAACCGGACAGTGACCGCAACGTACCCCCACGAGCGCAGGCGGCGCACCAGCAAGCGTCACTGCTCGCCAAATCGATCGCCCGGCGGCTTGAGGGCAAGGACCTGCCAACCTACCGCTATCGCGATTACGGCTCGCTGATCTCGCTGTCGAGCTTCTCTGCCGTAGGTAACCTGATGGGCAATCTCACCGGCAACGTGATGCTGGAAGGCTGGTTGGCAAGGATGTTCTATGTGTCCTTGTATCGGATGCACCAGATCGCACTGTACGGCGTCGCTCGTACCGGCCTGATGATGATCGGGGACAAACTCAGCACCAGCACGGTGCCCCGGCTCAAATTGCACTAACTTCCACAGACAGTGCCAGCGCCAACTCATCATGAGAGGCGCTGGCACTGAGAACAGATTTTTAGCGAGACGAGCGGAACAAACGCGCCGATAAACTTCAATGCAAAAAAAACCGGGAGACCCTTTCGGATCTCCCGGTTTCTTACGCCCCTTGCGAGACGGTTTTGGTGGGTCGTGTGGGATTCGAACCTACGACCAATTGGTTAAAAGCCAACTGCTCTACCAACTGAGCTAACGACCCAAAAATGGTCGGGGTAGGGGGATTCGAACTCCCGACATCCTGCTCCCAAAGCAGGCGCGCTACCGGACTGCGCTATACCCCGATTGGATTTTGGCTCCGCGACCAGGACTCGAACCTGGGACCCAATGATTAACAGTCATTTGCTCTACCGACTGAGCTATCGCGGAACTTCATTTCCAGCTCTTCAGGTGGTCCGCGTTACCGCTTGCTTTCCCCCCTCAGAGGCGCGCCATTTTACGGTTCTCGGCGCGGCTGTCAACAGAAAAAATGCGATTTACTACAATGATTTGCACGATGCGGTGGCACTACCCCGCTCCGCTGGTATTGGAACTGCCGGCACCGCTTGAAAGAACGGCGCCAGCGCCCCTCAAATCAGCCGAAGACGATCTCGTCACCCTCCACCTTCGCTGAGATGCTTGTACCGGGCTCGAAGGCGCCAGACAGTATCTGCTGCGCCAGCGGATTCTCGATCCAGCGCTGAATGGCTCGCTTCAAAGGCCGCGCGCCGTAGACCGGGTCGTAACCCACTGCGACCAGCTTATCCAGCGCCTCGTCACTCAGCTCCAGACTCAGCTCCCGCTCGGCCAGTCGTTGCCGCAGGCGGCTCAGCTGGATGCGAGCGATGCCAGCAATCTGATCGCGAGCCAGCGGATCGAAAACCACCACCTCGTCGATCCGGTTGATGAACTCCGGCCGGAAGTGATGACTTACAGCGTCCATGACAGCAGCACGCTGCGCATCAGGATCGCCCACCAACTCCTGGATCTGGGTGGATCCAAGATTTGAGGTCATGACGATCACGGTATTGCGGAAATCCACGGTTCGCCCATGGCTGTCGGTCAGACGGCCATCTTCCAGAACCTGCAGCAGAATATTGAAGACATCAGGATGCGCCTTCTCGACCTCATCAAGCAGAACCACCGAATAGGGTTTACGGCGCACGGCCTCGGTCAGATAGCCACCTTCTTCATAACCTACATAGCCCGGTGGGGCTCCGATCAGGCGCGCAACCGAGTGCTTCTCCATGAATTCCGACATATCGATGCGGATCATCGCCTCTTCGGTGTCGAAGAGGAACTCGGCCAAGGCCTTGCACAGCTCAGTCTTGCCTACCCCGGTCGGGCCAAGGAACAGGAAGGAACCGCTGGGGCGATTCGGGTCGGCCAACCCGGCCCGCGAGCGGCGAACCGCATTGGCCACCGATACAACCGCCTCGTGCTGCCCAATCACGCGCTGATGCAGCAGGTCTTCCATCTTCAGCAGCTTCTCGCGCTCGCCTTCGAGCATTTTCGACACAGGGATGCCCGTCCACTTCGAGACGACTTCGGCGATCTCCTCATCAGTTACCTTGTTACGCAGCAGCTGGTTCTCGGTCTTGCCATGCTGGTCGACCATCTGCAGGCTGCGCTCGAGGTCGGGGATGATGCCGTATTGCAGCTCGGCCATCCGCGCCAGGTCGCCCTTACGCCGCGCAGCCTCCAGATCGGCCTTGGCCTGCTCGATCTTCTGCTGCATCTGGGCGGAGCCTTGCACTTCAGCCTTTTCCGCCTTCCAGATCTCTTCGAGGTCGGCATATTCGCGTTCCAGCTTGACGATTTCCTCGTCGAGCTTGGCCAGACGCTTCTTGGTCGCCTCGTCGTCCTCGTTCTTTAATGCTTCGCGCTCGATCTTCAGCTGGATCAGACGCCGGTCAAGACGATCGAGCTCCTCCGGCTTGGAATCGATTTCCATGCGGATGCGACTGCCCGCCTCATCAATCAGGTCGATGGCCTTGTCTGGCAGCTGTCGATCCGTGATATAGCGGTGCGAT
Organism: Stutzerimonas tianxiuensis; assembly: GCF_053470365.1. NCBI lineage: Bacteria > Pseudomonadati > Pseudomonadota > Gammaproteobacteria > Pseudomonadales > Pseudomonadaceae > Stutzerimonas > Stutzerimonas tianxiuensis. The sequence continues at coordinate 137,960 of NZ_JBPVWS010000005.1, forward strand.
AGTTTTGCCGCTGCAATGATCGCGCCATCGGTGATAGACACGCCATGGTGCACCTCGTAGCGCTCTTTGAGGCCACGCAGGATAGCGATGGTGTCCTCCTCACTCGGCTCATCGACTTGCACACGCTGAAAGCGACGTTCCAACGCAGCATCCTTCTCAATGTACTGGCGGTACTCATCAAGAGTGGTTGCCCCGACGCAATGCAACTCTCCGCGCGCGAGCGCAGGCTTGAGCATGTTGCCAGCATCCATCGCGCCTTCCGCCTTGCCGGCACCAACCATGGTGTGCAGCTCGTCGATAAATAGAATGACGCGGCCTTCCTGTTTGCCGAGTTCATTGAGGACTGCCTTCAGCCGCTCTTCAAACTCGCCGCGGAATTTGGCCCCCGCAATAAGTGAGCCCATGTCCAGCGCAAGCAAGCGCTTGTCCTTGAGGCCATCCGGCACCTCGCCATTGACGATGCGCTGCGCCAAGCCCTCAACGATGGCGGTCTTGCCCACGCCTGGCTCGCCGATCAGCACCGGGTTGTTCTTGGTGCGCCGCTGAAGCACCTGAATGGTCCGGCGAATTTCATCATCGCGACCGATCACCGGGTCGAGCTTGCCGTCCTCGGCGCGCTTGGTCATGTCCACGGTGTACTTGTCCAATGCTTGCCGTGACTCTTCAGCATTCGGGTCGTTGACAGCGTCGCCGCCCCGCAGGTTGCTGATCGCGTTTTCCAAGGCCTTTTTGCTGACGCCCTGCTCGAGCAATAGCTTGCCCAGCCGGGTGCTGCCTTCCAGAGCAGCGAGCAACACCAGCTCACTGGAGATGTATTGGTCCCCCTTCTGCTGCGCAAGGCGGTCAGCCTGGTTCAACAGGCGCGCTAAGTCCTGAGACATATTCATGTCACCTGTCGGATTTTGCAGTTTCGGCAGCTGATCGAGCTCTTTGGTCAATGCCTGGCGCAAACCATTGATGTCAAAACCCACCTGCATCAGCAGTGGTTTGATCGAGCCGCCCTGCTGCTCGAGCAGCGCCTGCATCAGATGCAAAGGCTCAATGGACGAGTGGTCGAAGCCAACAGCAATGGATTGGGCATCAGAAAGCGCAAGTTGAAGTTTGCTGGTCAAACGATCGATACGCATGGAATCACCTTTCTAGGTAAAGCAGGCCGTGCAATGAAACGCACTCCGAACGAAAGCCTGCGAGATGAACCTTAGATAAGGCTGATTGTTGGAGATTCAAGCCGCACGACCTTGACGCAGGTCAGCCCGATGGCGTAAAGCGAGTCAGGGGTAAAATGCCAGGAACAGGTGAACGGCCGCTCAGTCCAGCCAGATCAGGCTGGCGAAGCGCCCTGTACGGGCGGCGCGGCGATAGGAGTAGAAACGAGCATCGCTGACAGTACAGAAACCACCGCCATATACCGCTGTAACGCCGCAAGCCGCCAGGCGGATTCGGGCGAGCTGGTAGATATCCGCCATGAAGCGATCCGCGCGATGGCTGGGCACAAAGGCTTCGGAACATTCAGGATGGCCAGCGATGAACGCATCGCGCACCTCGCCGCCAACCTCGAACGCCGTGGGCCCTATCGCCGGACCGAGCCAGGCAATCAAATGTGACCCTGGAACCGCCATAGCCGCCACGGTGGCTTCCAGCACGCCTGAAGCCAGACCGCGCCACCCCGCGTGCGCAGCCGCAACACGAGCGCCGTCGACGTCGCAGAGCAATACCGGTAGGCAATCCGCAGTCAGCACCGCACAGGCGACCCCCGCCTCGCCCGTCCAGCTGGCATCGGCAGTCGGACAACTGCGCGGGTCCGCCTCAACGGCGATACTTGAATGGATCTGGCTCATCCAGGCCGGCTCGCAGCCGAGCAGCTGCTGCAAGTGCTGTCGATTCGCCGACACCCGGTCGGGCGCATCGCCAACATGATCCCCCAGGTTGAAGCCATCAAACGGAGCTTGGCTCAAGCCGCCGCGGCGCGTGGTGACGCAAGCCCTTACACGCGGAGGCACCGGCCAGTCGGGGCGGATCCAGTCCTCCGGCCAATCCGTCATCCGCTAAACGCCTCGCGATCCTGCTGCAAGAGTGTCAGTAGCCAGACGAAGTCGTCCGGCAATGGCGATTCCCATTTCAGCCGCTCGCCACTGACGGGATGGTTCAATTCGAGAAAGCGCGCATGCAATGCCTGGCGCGGAAAATCTTTCAGCGCTTGCACCATGGTCGGGTTAGCGGCTGGTGGGATACGAAAACGCCCGCTATAAAGCGGATCACCCACCAGCGGATAGCCAATGTGTGTCATATGCACACGGATCTGGTGGGTTCGCCCGGTTTCAAGCTTGACCCGGACATGCGTGTGCGACCGGAAGCGCTCGAGCACCCGATAGTGACTCACGGCAGGCTTGCCGCCCTCCACCACCGCCATGCGCTGACGCTGCTGGCCATGACGCCCAATGGCGGCATTGACGGTGCCGCCAGTAATGATCACGCCGATAACGATGGCCTCGTAGATGCGGCTGACGCTGCGCGCCTGCAGCTGCTCGACAAGGCGCGTCTGGGCCTGCAGAGTCTTGGCCACCACCATCAATCCGGTGGTGTCCTTGTCCAGGCGATGCACGATGCCGGCACGCGGCACGTTGATCAAATCCGGAACATGATGCAACAAGGCGTTGAGCAAGGTGCCATCGGCGTGCCCTGCGGCAGGATGCACCACCAACCCGGACGGCTTGTTCAGTACCAGAATGTGCTCGTCTTCGAAAACTATATCCAGCGGAATGTCCTGAGCCACCCACTCGCCCTGGGCCTGCTGCTCGGCAGAAAGCTCCAGGATGGCACCCGCATGTACTGTGTCGCGGGGGCGCAAGACAGCGCCGTCGACCGTGAGCTGTCCCTCCTTTATCCAGGCCGCAAGACGCGAACGGGAATGCTCGGAGAACAGCTGTGCCGCGACTTGATCAAGACGCTGCCCGCCGAGGTCGAATGGCACCTCGGCGCGGAGATGAATGGCCTGGGTGGTGATCGTGGACATAATTAAGGGCGCTTCAATAGTTGGAGAGGCAACCGTGCGGTTTGGCCGGTTGCGACAGGCGATGAGCCGGGACATGAGAAAGGGGGATGTGACCTTGTCGGCAGGCAGGACGCCTACGGGCAGATCCTAAGCCTGAGCAGCCCCTCGACAGCGACACGGGTGCAGCCTTTGGTTTCAGCAACACGCTTGTGTTTAAATACCGCGTCTTTGTCCCGGCCAGCCGGGGCGCCCATCATAACAGGACGGCTCAGCGCAAGACAGCCAGCCGTCACAGGGACGCAAGCCGCCATGCAAGTGAAACACCTGCTGCTGATCGCCATTTTCGCCCTTACCGCTGCCTGTTCGTCCAACGAAACCATCAGTGAAAACCTCGGCGAAGCGGAACTGTACCGGCAGGCACAAGCCGACCTGGACAATAAGAGCTTCACCAGCGCGATCAACAAGCTGAAGGCACTGGAGTCCCGCTATCCGTTCGGCCGCTTCGCCGAACAGGCGCAGCTTGAGCTGATCTACGCTTATTACCGCAACACCGAGCCGGAAGCCGCTCGCTCCTCGGCCGAACGGTTCATCCGCCTGCATCCGCAGCATCCGAGCGTGGACTACGCCTACTACCTGAAGGGTCTGGCTTCCTTCGACCAGGACCGCGGTCTGCTGGCGCGTTTCCTGCCGCTGGACATGACCAAGCGTGACCCCGGCGCTGCACGTGACTCCTTCAACGAATTCGCTCAGCTGACCACACGCTTTCCAAACAGCCGTTACTCCCCGGATGCCAAGGCACGGATGGTTTACCTGCGTAACCTCCTGGCCGCGAACGAAATCCATGTTGCTGACTATTACCTGCGTCGCCAGGCCTACGTAGCGGCCGCCAACCGTGGTCGCTATGTTGTAGAAAACTTCCAGGGTACGCCCGCGGTCGGCGATGGTTTGGCCGTCATGACTGAAGCCTATCAGCGCCTTGGTCTCGAGGAGCTCGCTAGCACTAGCCTCGAAACGCTCAAACTCAACTACCCGCAACACCCCAGCCTGGAAGACGGCGAATTCGTGCCAAGCCAGGAAGAGGCCGACAACCGCAGCTGGTTGTCCCGCGCCACACTCGGCTTGATCGACACTGAAAACAAAGCGCCTGACCGCTCGCAATCCAACCGCGACGTGGTGCGTCAGTATGAGAATGCCGCCCAGGATCTGCCGGATGAACTGCGCCCGGTGTTGAGGGAAGCGGAAACCGAAGCCGCAAAAGAAGAGCAAGGCGAAGACCGCTCCTGGTGGAGCTATATGACCTTCGGCCTGTTCGACTGAGGTCCCAACCGCAGCCTGCCAGAACGGCAGGCCCGCACGGCTTAGCCAGGAAGTAGAGATATGGGCCTGTTTCGACTGTTGTTCTGGATCATCCTGATCGCGGCGGCGTTCTGGCTCTGGCGCCGTCTGACCAGCAAGCCCACAGCCTCCAATAAACCGCAAGAGACCACGGTCATGACCGTCCGCTGTGTTCAATGCGGCGTACACCTGCCACGTGAGCAAGCACTGCAGAGTCATGACCGGTGGTATTGCAGCCAGGCGCATCTGGAACAGGACAACAAGTCGGGTGGGAACTGAACGCCTGACGTTTTTCGGTTACACGGGGCGACGAATCCTTCGGCTCTACCATCTCTATCGCGTCGTAATCGGCTTGGTGCTGGTTCTGCTCATCAGCAGCGACCTGCACAACGACCTGATGCGCATGATCAACCCGGCGGCGTTCTACTACGGCGCCTGGCTCTATCTGATTCTCAACATTTTTGCCGCCGTACTGCTGCAGAACCCGAAGCGGGAACTGCCGGTACTGGCGCTCGCGCTGGTGGACGTCACCCTGCTGGCCGCGCTGTTCTACTTCGCGGGCGGCACGCCAAGTGGCATCGGTAACCTGCTGATCGTAGCGGTAGCCATTGCCAATATCTTGTTGCACGGCCGCGTCGGCTTTTTCATCGCGGCAGTCGCCGCCACCGGACTCATCTACCTGACGTTCTACCTCAGCCTAAGCGACAGCGCGGCGAGCAGTCAGTATGTACAGGCCGCCGCACTTGGCACGCTGTGCTTCGCTGCCGCGTTGCTGGTGCAGGGCCTGACCAGACGACTTCAGGATAGCGAAACCCTTGCCCGCCAGCGCGCCGAAGAGGTCGCTAATCTTGAAGCCTTGAATGCCCAGATTCTGCAGCGCATGCGCACAGGCATCCTCGTCCTCGATGCACAGGAACGCGTGCTGCTTGCCAATCAGGGAGCCCTCGAGTTGCTCGGACAAGAGGCCCTGACGGGCGAACGGCTAGGACCACGTTGCCCGGAAGTCATTCGCGGCCTGCAACGCTGGCGTGACAATCCCACTCTGCGGCCGAGTAACTTCAAGGCCACGCCCGACGGCGCGACCCTGCAGCCGAGCTTCGCCACGCTGCAGCATGGCGTGAAGCAGGACACGCTGGTTTTTCTCGAAGATATTTCTCAGATCGCACAAAAGGCCCAGCAGCTCAAACTCGCGTCGCTTGGCAGACTGACCGCCAGCATTGCTCACGAAATTCGCAACCCGCTTGGTGCTATCAGTCATGCGGCGCAGTTGCTGCAGGAGTCGGAGGTGCTAGACGCTGCAGATCTGCGCCTTACGCAGATCATTCAGGATCATTCGCGGCGCATGAATCTGGTCATTGAAAATGTGCTGCAGCTGTCGCGCCGGCGCCAGGCCGAACCCCAGCTGCTGGATCTGAAATACTGGGTGCATAGATTTGCCAGCGAATTTCGCCAGACGCTGCCGCCTCAGCAAATTGTCCACGTGGAGACTCAGGGCAGCTCGCTGCAGACGCGCATGGACCCAAACCAGTTGATTCAAGTACTGACCAACCTGGTGCAGAACGGCCTGCGCTACAGTGGACAGAAGCACGACCAAGCACAGGTGTGGCTGAGAGTCTTCCGGGACGAAGCCAGTGATCTGCCCGTGCTGGAAGTGCTCGACGATGGTGCAGGTGTGCCGACCGAGCAGGTACAGAACATCTTCGAGCCGTTCTTCACCACAGAAAACAAGGGCACGGGCCTTGGGCTGTATATCTCCCGAGAGCTCTGCGAAAGCAATCAGGCACGGTTGGATTACCGTGAGCGAGACGAGGGCGGCAGCTGCTTTCGCATTGTCTTTGCGCACCCACGCAAGCTGAGCTGAGGCCTGCTTAAGACGCAACGGGTCACACATCAGCCATGCGGCGGTACAAGGCTGGCCTTGTGGCGTTAACATTGGGCATCCAGCTTCTTCTTTTCAAAGACCGAGACCATGACCGCCCGCCAGAAAGCGCTGATCATCGATGACGAACCCGATATCCGTGAACTCCTGGAGATCACCCTCGGACGTATGAAGCTGGACACCCGCAGCGCCCGCAACCTCAAGGAGGCCCGCGAGTGCCTGGCACGCGAGCACTACGACCTCTGCCTCACCGATATGCGCCTGCCGGACGGATGCGGTTTGGAGCTGGTGCAATTCATTCAGCAGCAGTATCCACAACTGCCGGTGGCCATGATTACCGCCTATGGCAGTCTTGACACTGCCATTGGCGCGCTCAAGGCCGGCGCTTTTGATTTCCTGACCAAACCGGTGGACCTCGGCCGTCTCCGCGAACTGGTCAATACGGCATTACGGCTGCGCACACCGAACCCCAATGAGCTGACAGTCGACAGTCGCCTGCTTGGCGCTTCGCCGCCAATGAACCTGTTGCGCAAGCAGATCGGCAAACTGGCGCGCAGCCAGGCACCTGTCTATATCAGCGGCGAGTCGGGCAGCGGCAAGGAGCTGGTTGCGCGGCTGATTCACGAACAAGGGCCGCGACATGAACAACCCTTCGTTCCAGTCAACTGCGGGGCGATTCCCTCAGAATTGATGGAAAGCGAGTTCTTCGGGCACAAGAAGGGCAGTTTCACCGGCGCAATGGAGGACAAACCGGGCCTGTTCCAGGCTGCCAATGGCGGCACATTGTTTCTCGACGAAGTCGCCGATCTGCCGCTTCCGATGCAGGTGAAACTGCTGCGCGCCATCCAGGAAAAGGCCGTGCGCGCGGTTGGCGGAGCTAAGGAAGTGGTGGTCGATGTGCGGATTCTGTGCGCCACCCACAAGGACCTAGCCAGCGAAGTCGCGGCGGGCCGCTTTCGTCAGGACCTTTATTATCGGCTGAATGTCATCGAGTTGCGCGTGCCGCCCCTGCGCGAACGCCGCGAGGATATCGCCCAGCTGGCTGAAGTGATGCTTCGCCGGCTCGCTCAGGAATGCGGAGAGACGCCGGCCAGACTGCAACCCGACGCACTGGCAAAGCTGCAGAGCTATCGCTTTCCCGGCAACGTACGTGAACTGGAAAACATGCTTGAACGCGCTTACACGCTCTGTGAAGGCGAGGAGATCAAACCCAGCGACCTGCGCCTGTCCGACGCTCCGGGCATGCCCGAGAATGGCGAAGCAAGTCTGGCGCAGATCGACAATCTCGAAGACCATCTCGAAGAGGTCGAACGCAAACTGATCATGCAGGCGCTGGAAGAAACCCGCTGGAACCGCACAGCAGCAGCCCAACGGCTGGGGCTGTCCTTCCGCTCCATGCGCTATCGGCTGAAGAAACTGGGACTGGATTGAGCACCCAGACCGCGACCCCGCAGGGTCGCGGAGCGCCCGTTATCCCTGTGACAGCAAGTTACGCAAATCGATGACCGCCGCGTTGGCTCGCGAGATGTAATTCGCCATCACCAGAGAGTGATTGGCCAAGACCCCATAGCCGCTACCGTTGAGCACCATCGGGCTCCACAGCGGTTCCTGCGCAGCTTCCAGCTCGCGGATGATCTGCCTCACGCTAATCGCCGCGTTCTTTTTCGCCAATACGTCGGCAAAATCCACTTCAATAGCGCGCAGCAGGTGCGACAAGGCCCATGCCTGCCCTCGCGCCTCATAGAACACGTTATCGATCTGCATCCAGGACGTCTCGACGCGCTCTTCTTCAACCACCTGACTTACGCCTTCGCGCTCAAGCTCCGTCGCCAGCTGTCCGTCCAGGCGCACGCGACCGACGCTGGCCGAAAGGCGCTGGGACAAAGACCCCAGCCGAGTACCGACATCTCCAAGCCAGTTATTCAGGTTGTCAGCGCGCGAATAGAACTGAGCTTTGGATGCCGGATCGCTCAAGCGTGCCAAGTAGCGATTCAGGTAACGGATCCCGTTACGGTATTCCGATTCGCTCGCCGGCAGTGCCCAGCTGCGATTGTCGAAATTGAACAGCGGTTCGGCTTTGGACAGATCAGGGTCTTCCGTCGACTGGGATTGCGAGCGCGCAAAGTCCTTGCGCAGAGCGCGACTGAGGTCGCGGACCTGAACCAGCACGCCATATTCCCAGCTTGGCATGTTGTCCAGCCACAGGCCGGGCGGGGCAATGTCATTAGTCAGATAGCCTCCGGGCTTGTCGAGCAAGGTGCCAGCTACCTGCTTAAGGGTTTCGACCGTGGTGTAGCCGTTAACGATCTGCTGCTGCGAGGCCTCAGCGGCTTGCCGCACATTCTGCTGTACCGGGAATCGGTCAGGTTCGGAGCTCCAGTACCAGCCGACCAAAAGCGCCACGAGCAAGTACAGCCCGATCAGAACGGCAAGCCCCAGCAGTAGCGGATTGCGAGTCGCCCCATCCGCTCTGGCTGAATTTCCCGAAAAGCCGAGGCGGCCGAAGCGATTCTTCCAATCCAACATGGGCGTCTGTCCTTCTCTTCATAAATTCAAAGATTCGATCGCCGGTCACGCGGAGCGTGCGGCATGTGAACCACTATAACGCAGCCGGTCGAAAGCAAGCCTCATAATGAGAACCAGACCGCCTATGCGGCATCTTTGCAAACGACGGATAGGTGGTAGCATTGAGCCACCACAGTGGCCTCTGAGAGCACTGCCGCAGCGGGCCAGGGAACCGGACATGTCGGACCAGGAAGAACTTAAACAGCACTTCGCACAACGGGTCATTCATCAGGCTCGGGAGGTGCTCGAAGTCTGGCAACAACTGCAGCGCAGCGAATGGAATGACGGTTGCCGGTCGGCGCTGGCAGATGCCAACAAGCGGTTGAGGAAATTCGCCGAGCGCTTCGAACAAACCGAACATCGGCTGCTCGCGCTTGGCATCGAAGATTGCCTGAGCGACATCAGCGACAATCGCGGGCGGTTGTCGAGCGACACCATCGCCACACTCAGCCAACTGGTCTACCGTCTCGCACGTACCGGTTTGCGCCACGGCGATCCGCGCGGGCAGTCCGCCTACGTACCGCCATTGAGCAAACCGGTCTACATTGCGCTGGAAGACCATCAACGCGCCCAGCACGTGGTTCGCCAGCTCGAATTCTTCAGCATGAATGCGCAGGCCTTTGGCAGTGATAGCGAATTCCGCGCAGCGATGCATGAACGGCACCCGGCTGCGATCGTCATGGATGTCGATTTCAATGGACCCGGCGAGGGCCTTCGGCTTGCCGAGCGCATCCAGCAAGGGCTGGAAGAAAAGCTGCCGCTGATCTTCTTCAGCCACCGGGAAACCGACACACCTATGCGACTGGCGGCCGTGCGCGCCGGCGGGCTGGAGTTCTTTACCGGCACCATCGATGCCTCGTGCCTGCTGGAAAAGATCGAGATTTTCACCCGCACCGCCCACTCCGAGCCTTTCCGCGTTCTGATCATTGACGATTCGCGGGCCCAGGCGACCCACACCGAAAGGGTCTTGAACAATGCAGGGATCATCACCCAGACGCTCAACGAGCCGATCCAGGCGATCAACTACCTGGCTGAATTCCAACCGGATCTGATCATCCTCGACATGTACATGCCCGAATGCATGGGTACTGAGTTGGCCAAAGTGATCCGGCAGCATGAACGCTACGTCAGCGTGCCGATCATTTACCTCTCGGCCGAGGACGACCTCGACAAGCAGCTCGACGCCATGAACGAAGGCGGCGATGACTTTCTGACCAAACCGATCAAACCTAGCCACCTGATCGCGACCGTGCGAACCCGCGCCGAGCGAGCCCGCAGCTTGAAAGCCAGAATCGTCCGGGACAGCTTGACCGGTTTGTATAACCATACGCACAGCCTGCAATTACTCGAAGACGCCAGCTCACGTGCCCGCCGCGACGGGCAACCGCTGTGCTTCGCGATGATCGATATCGACCATTTCAAGAAGGTCAACGACACCTTTGGCCACCCAATGGGGGACCGGGTGATCAAAAGCCTCGCGCTGTTTCTCAAGCAACGCCTGCGCAAGACCGACCATATCGGTCGCTACGGCGGTGAAGAGTTCGCGGTGGTGATGCCCGACACCACTGTGCACAACGCAGCCAAGGTCCTGGACGAGATCCGCGAACGCTTTTCCGAGATTCGCTACCCGGCACAGCCCGCAGACTTGTCGTGCACCTTCAGCTGCGGCATTGCCGAGCTCACACCAGACGCAGACACCAAATTGCTCACACAGCAAGCCGACGAAGCGCTTTACACTGCCAAGCACGCTGGCCGAAACCGGGTGGAGTGGTTCCTGCCGTCATAGAACTGACATCAAATAGCCATATCTTCTAGCCTCCAGAACCTCCGGAGGCCAGGATGCGCCTGAAGTCCCTTACCACGCTGAACACCCTGCTGCTCATCGCCATTTGCTTTGCCTTAGGCGCAACGCTCTGGTGGTCAGAGCATGCGCTGGAACGTCCGTACCAGCTGATGGGGCAGTACCTGAGCCTTTCCCAGCGCTTTCAGCACCAGGTCGCCAACAACATTCAGGATTACCTGAGCAGCGGCGACGCATTGCGACACAACACCGCGCTGACTGAGCTGAAGGGGCTAGCAGAAGACGTCAGCGCCCTACCCGGCCCGTTCGCCAATCGCCTGCAGCCAAGCCTCGAACAGCTGCGCCAGTTCACTGCTACCGAGCTCCTCGCTGCAGGCAAGCTGGCCGGCGATCCCCAAGGCCTGCTACTGCAGGCCGAGCGTGAGATAACGGGCACGCTGGAGCAACTGCATCGCTATGCCGCGCAAGATCAGCATGAAGCCGCAACCCAGTATCAACCCCCATTGTTCGAAGCCAGCCGGCAGCTGCTTCGCCTCAGCCACGCGCGCGCCAGGCTGACCGCCAGCGGCAACGACGAATTGGTCGTCGAGGTGGAGCAAGCACTACAAGCGCTAGCGCAGGAAGCTCAAACGCTCGATGCGCTGCCACTACTCGGGGTGGCGAGCGAACAAAAATCCGGTGCGAGCGCATTCGCAGCGCTACTTGATCTTGACGAGCAAGCCCAGGCGCTACCCGCGGAAGACATGGGCATCGCTCTCAAGCGCGACCTGTCCAGTCTCCTCACCCGATATCCGGGTGAGCTGAAACGCACCCGCGAGCTGATCGTGCAACGCCTGAAACTTCGGGACAGCACCGAGCAGAAAATAGCCTCCCTACAGACGGCATTGGACGATCTGGAGCCGGAGATCCGCAGTGAACATGGACGAATCCAGACAGAAGTTCGGCTGATTCAGGGCACCATCATCGGGATAATCCTGCTGGTCGCGCTCGCCATCGACCGTCTACAGCGGCAGCTCACTCGCTCGCTGGGCCAGCTCGCGCCAGCGCTCTCGGCCTGGGCAGCTGGCGATTTCGAAAAGCCAGTCGCCCTGCACTCCAGGACCCCGGAACTGGTGGAAATTGGCGCATCGCTGAATCAGTTACGCACCTACCTGCTCACGCTTGTCGGCACGCTGCGCCAGCAGGCGCAGGCGGTGACCGGAAACAGTCGCAGCCTGGCAGAAATGAGCAACGACCTGCACCGCGGCGCCAGCCGCCAGAGCAGCGACACCGCGCAGATCCGGGACGCACTGGGAGAGCTGGAAGCCACCATCCAGGATGTTGCTAGCAGTGCAGACCAGACGGCCACGGCCGGGCGCGCAGCAGGCCAGGCCGTCACCCAGGGGCAGGAGGTGATCGGCAGAAGCCTGAGCGGACTGCACGGGCTGGTCAGTGAGGTCCAGAACAATGCCTTGGCGATTGAGCGCCTGGCGGACGAAACCGGGACCATCGGCAAGGTACTGACCGTCATCCGCTCGATCGCGGAGCAGACCAATCTGCTTGCGCTCAATGCAGCGATCGAGGCCGCGAGAGCTGGGGAACAGGGCCGAGGGTTCGCCGTCGTCGCAGACGAAGTGCGTACCCTGGCGCAGCGCACCAGCGGCGCTACCGAGGAAATTCAACTGCTGATCGGTAGCTTGCAGACGGCTGCGCATCAATCGCTCCAGGCCATGCGCATTCAGGTCAGCCACGCCGAAGAAACGGCTCAACTGGCCGAGACAGCGGATTCGGCGCTAAACCAGATCGTGACCACCATCGGCTCAATTGAACAGATGGCCGCACAGATCGCGCTGGCCACCGCACAGCAGAGCGAAGCGGTCAGTGAAATCCGCGGCCACAGCGAGCGCATCCACCAGCTGGGCGACAGCAACCTGACACATATCAGCCGGGGCCGAGAGCAGAGCGAACAGATGCTGCAGCTGGCCAGCGAGCTGGACCAGGCGACGCTGGCGTTCAAAGGCTGAAAGCAGGTGCCTCAGGCAGGCACCTGCAGTCGATCAGCGAGGGACAGCCGGACGCTGGGATGGCTTTCGGCTCTTTCCGCCAGGCTTACCGCCACCGGCCGCTGCCTTACGCCGCGCTTCAGCTGCCGCCTTGGCCTCCTCGCGCTTGTCCCACGCGTTGCCGTCGTGGCTACGCGGAGGCAAACCGTTGTGCTGGGTGAGAATCTTCCCGCCCTGCCCGGCCTTCTTACTGCCCACCGGCGTCGAATTCTTGCGACGGGCGCTTTGATAGCCTTCGGTCGCGGGCTGGTGCGTCGGAATCAGCTGATTTTTGCCATTGCCGATCAGGTCGGCTCGACCCATTCGCTGCAGGGCTTCGCGCAGCATCGGCCAGCCCTTCGGGTCGTGATAACGCAGAAAGGCCTTGTGAAGACGACGCTGCTCCTCGCTTTTGACAATGGGCACGCCTTCACTCTTGTAGGTAACCTTGCGCAGCGGGTTTTTGCCGCTGTGGTACATCGCCGTGGCGCTCGCCATGGGTGACGGGTAGAACGCCTGAACCTGATCAGCGCGAAAACCATTGGCTTTCAGCCACAGCGCGAGGTTCATCATGTCCTCGTCGGTGGTGCCAGGGTGCGCCGCGATGAAGTACGGAATCAGGTATTGCTCCTTGCCCGCCTCCTTCGAATACTTGTCGAACATCCGCTTGAATTTGTCGTAGCTGCCGATACCCGGCTTCATCATCTTGTCCAGCGGGCCGCGCTCGGTGTGCTCAGGCGCAATTTTCAGATAACCGCCAACGTGATGGGTCACCAGCTCCTTCACATACTCCGGCGACTCGACAGCCAGGTCGTAGCGCAGCCCGGAGGCGATCAGGATTTTCTTCACGCCTGGCAAAGCCCGGGCCTTGCGGTACAACTCGATCAGCGAACTGTGGTCGGTGTTGAGGTTCTCGCAGATGCCCGGATAGACGCAGGACGGCTTGCGGCAATGCTGCTCGATTTCCGGGCTTTTGCAGGCGATGCGGTACATGTTGGCCGTCGGCCCGCCAAGGTCCGACACCACGCCGGTGAAGCCCGGCAGCTTCTTCATCTCCTCAATCTCGTGCAGGATCGATTCGTGCGAGCGGTTCTGAATGATCCGGCCTTCGTGCTCGGTGATGGAGCAGAAGGTACAGCCACCGAAGCACCCGCGCATGATGTTCACCGAAAAGCGAATCATGTCATAGGCGGGAATCTTCTCGCCGCCATAGGACGGATGCGGCACACGTGCGTACGGAGAGGCGAATACGTAGTCCATCTCCTCGGTTGTCAGCGGGATGGGAGGCGCGTTCAGCCAGATGTCGTGATCGCCGTGTCGCTGCACCAGCGCGCGAGCGTTACCTGGGTTGGTTTCCAAATGCAGTACGCGGTTGGCGTGGGCATATAGCGCAGGATCGTTGCGAACCTTCTCGAAAGAAGGCAAACGGATCACGGTCCGATCACGCTCGATCTTCGGGTTGGGCAGAAGCTGAACGACTTTGGCCTCGTTCGGATCCTCAACCGGACCCTTATCCTGCTCGATGGCGCAGGCCTGCAAATCTTGAGTATTTACATAGGGGTTGATGATCTTGTCGACCTTGCCCGGACGATCGATACGAGTGGAGTCGATTTCGAACCAGCCCTCCGGGGCGTCACGGCGGATAAATGCTGTGCCGCGCACATCGGTGATCTGCTCGACCGCCTCACCGCGCGCAAGGCGCTGCGCTACTTCGACGATGGCACGCTCGGCGTTGCCATACAGCAGGATGTCAGCCGTGGCGTCCATCAGGATCGAGCGACGTACCTTGTCCTGCCAGTAGTCATAGTGGGCAATGCGGCGCAACGATGCTTCGATGCCGCCGAGCACAACCGGGGTGTCGGTGTAAGCTTCCTTGCAGCGCTGGCTGTAGACCAGGCTCGCTCGATCCGGGCGCTTTCCGGCTTGCCCGCCCGGCGTGTAGGCGTCGTCCGATCGGACCTTGCGGTCAGCCGTGTAGCGATTGATCATCGAGTCCATGTTGCCGGCAGCGATGCCAAAAAACAGATTTGGCTGACCGAGCTTCATGAAGTCGTCTTTGCTCTGCCAATCCGGCTGGCTGATGATGCCAACGCGAAAGCCCTGGGCTTCCAGCAGCCGCCCAATGATCGCCATACCAAACGACGGATGGTCGACATAGGCATCACCGGTCACGATGATGACATCACACGAATCCCAGCCCAGCTGATCCATCTCCTCCCTGCTCATCGGCAGGAATGGCGCCGGACCGAAACACTCGGCCCAGTACTTGGGATAGTCGAACAGGGGCTTGGCTGCGTGCATGGCTAGAAACCGGGGCAACGAAAACGGGCGCGGAATATAGCACAAAAAATGATCAGGAAGGCCGACTACGTTTGTCGGCTTTTACCGTCGCTGCACAGGCGAAACGGCGTTCAACCGTTGATATAACGCCGCGGTACGCGCTGGGTAACTTTGGTCAGCAGTTCGTAGCCAATGGTGCCGCAGGCCTGTGCCAATTCGTCAATTGGAATCTCGTTGCCCCACAGCTCCACTGCATCCCCGAGCACCGCTTGCGGCAGATCGGTGATGTCGACAGCGAGCATGTCCATTGAGACCCGACCAGCCAACGGAACTCGCCGGCCACCGATCACCACGCAAGTGCCGGCCGGCACCGTACGTGGATACCCATCGGCATAACCGCAGCTCACCGTGGCGATGCGCGAAGGACGCTGGGCGACCCAACTGGCGCCGTAGCCGACACTGTCGCCCACAGGAACCTCGCGGATTGCGATGATCGATGCCGTCAGCGTCATCACCGGCTTCAGTCCCAGGGTTTCGGCGCTCAGCTCGGCGAAGGGCGTAGCACCGTAGAGCATGATTCCGGGACGTAGCCAATCCATGTGCGCAGCAGACATCGTCAGCACAGCGGCAGAATTGGCGAATGAGCGGTTGTCGAATGCGAGATCCAGAAGACTGCTGAACTGCTCCAGCTGCGCTTCGTTGAGCGGATGCCCCCGCTCATCGGCGCAGGCAAAATGGCTCATAAGGTTCAGTTCGGCAACCTGCGGCGCGCCTTGCAGACGAGCATGGGCGCGACGCAAACCATCGGCGCTGAAGCCTAAGCGGTGCATGCCGGAGTCGAGCTTCAGCCACAGATTCAAGGGCCGTTCGATAACTGCAGCTAGCAGCGCATCAAGTTGAGCCTCGCCTTGAACTGCAACGTCCAACCCAAGCTCGGCTGCGGCGACATACTCGCTCGGCTCGAAGCAGCCTTCGAGCAGTAACAGCCGCGCGTTCGCGTCGACCAACCGAACCTGCTCCGCTTCCTCCAGAGACGCCACCGCAAATCCGTCAGCCATGTCGCGCAAGCACTCAACCGCAGCTGCTGCACCGTGCCCATAGGCATTCGCCTTGACTACGGCAAAGGCTTTGCGCCCTGGAGCGCACTGCTTGGCTAGCTGATAGTTGTGACGAAGCGCGGCAAGATCGACCGTAGCAACCAGGGGACGCATGGAAAGCCCTTCAGGACAGGAGTGAGCCGGTATTGTCCGGCGCTTTCCGTCAGGCCCGCAAGCCGCTGAGCGTCGGCTGGTTACTCATCGTCAAACTGATAACTGCCCGGCGCCAGGTTCTCGAAGCGCGAGTACTTACCGAGGAACGCCAGCCGGGTGGTACCGATTGGACCATTACGTTGTTTGCCGATGATGATTTCGGCGACGCCCTTGTATTCCGTTTCGGGGTGATACACCTCGTCCCGGTAGACGAACATGATGATGTCGGCGTCCTGCTCGATGGCTCCAGACTCACGAAGGTCAGAGTTGATCGGACGTTTGTTGGGTCGCTGTTCAAGCGAGCGGTTGAGCTGGGAAAGCGCGATCACCGGGCAATTGAATTCCTTGGCCAGGCCTTTCAGAGAGCGCGAAATCTCGGAAATCTCATTGGTCCGGTTGTCGCCGCTGGAACCGGGAATCTGCATCAACTGCAGGTAGTCGACCATGATCATGCCGATTTCGCCATGCTCGCGGGCCAGACGGCGTGTGCGGGCGCGCATTTCCGACGGCGAGATACCAGCAGTATCGTCGATGAACAGTTTACGGTCGTTGAGCAGGTTGACCGCCGAGGTCAACCGCGGCCAGTCGTCGTCGCTGAGCTTACCGGTTCGCACCTTGGTCTGATCGATTCGGCCCAGGGAAGCCAGCATACGAATCACGATAGAGTCGGCGGGCATTTCCAGCGAGAAGACCAGGATGGCCTTATCGGAGCGCAAGGCAGCGTTTTCCACAAGGTTCATCGCGAAGGTGGTCTTGCCCATGGAAGGACGGCCGGCAACGATGATCAGGTCCGCGGGCTGCAGGCCGCTGGTCGCCTCATCCAGATCGGTAAAGCCAGTCGACAGCCCGGTAATGTCCTCGCCCGCATTGAACAGGGAGTCGATCCGGTCGATAGCCTTGACCAGAATGTCATTGATCCCGATCGGCCCACCGGTATTGGGGCGCGCTTCGGCGATCTGGAAGATCATCCGCTCAGCTTCGTCGAGGATCTCGTCGCCTGTGCGCCCCTGCGGCGCATAAGCGCTGTCGGCGATGTCGTTGCTGATGCCGATCAGTTGGCGCAACGTTGCACGCTCACGAATGATCTGCGCGTAGGCTTTGATGTTTGCCACGGACGGGGTGTTCTTGGCGAGCTCACCCAGATAGGCCAGCCCACCGACCTGCGGCAGATGGCCTTCTTTATCCAGCTGCTCTGAGAGCGTCACTACGTCGAAGGGAGAGTTTCGCTCGGCAAGCGTGAAAATAGCGCGGAAGATCAGTCGGTGGTCATGGCGGTAAAAGTCACCGTCCGATACCTGATCCAACACGCGCTCCCACGCATTGTTGTCCAGCATCAAGCCGCCCAGCACGGCCTGCTCGGCCTCGATGGAATGTGGCGGCACCTTGAGCGCTGCGGTTTCCAGGTCGTACTGCTGGGGCACACTGATGTCGTTCATGGCACTCGGAATTCTTTGGCATTCAGAAAAACAAAGGGCACGTTCCACTTGCGTGGAAACGTGCCCGATGGTAACCGTCAGGCACCCGAGGTGCCAGACGATAGCCGCTGTTAGCCAGCGATGACGATCAGCTTGACGGTCGCTTCGACGTCGGTGTGCAGGTGCACAGCTACGTCGTACTCACCAACCTGGCGGATGGTGCCGTTCGGCAGACGGACTTCGCTCTTCGCCACTTCAACGCCGGAGGCGGTCAGTGCGTCGGCGATGTCGTGAGTGCCGATGGAACCGAACAGCTTGCCCTCATCGCCCGCAGTAGCGGTGATGGTGACTTCCAGCTCGGCCAGCTGAGCGGCGCGAGTTTCGGCAGAAGCCTTACGCTCGGCAGCAGCTTTTTCCAGATCAGCACGGCGAGCTTCGAACTCGGCGATGTTCGCCGGAGTTGCAGCAGTAGCCTTGCGCTGCGGCAGCAGATAGTTGCGGCCGTAACCAGACTTGACGTTTACCTTGTCGCCCAGGTTGCCCAAGTTTGCGACTTTTTCTAGCAGGATGACTTCCATTTGAGTCTTACCTCTTTAACTTAACCTTCACCGTTCGCAGGTCCCGCATCGTCATCACGAGATGCCCGACCGCGAAAATCAAACAAGCTGTCGACAATGGCCATAACGGCCAGTAACGGATAAATCAACTGCATGAACAGCACCAGCGTGACGTAAAGCCCCACCAGCCAGAACCGTGACATCCGGTTCTTTGCCACCAACCCGTGTATTAGTGCGATACCGGCAAAGACCAGCGGAACACTGCACAACGGCGCCAGCATCGCCACCTGCACACCGAGACTTGGTCCCAGCAGCACGCCCATCAACAACACCATCGCAGGCAACGCTGAAAATCGCAGCGACCGAAACTCGAGGCCAAACCCACCCGGGTTGAACAACAAGGCCTGCCAGTACCGCCCGAGCATCAGACTGAGCAGCGTGGTGATCTGCAGTAGCCCTGCCAACAAACCGGTCAGAACCGGAGCCAGCAATGCTCCCAATCGGGCTTGCTCTTCCACCGAAAGCTGCTGATAGGCATCCGACAGCATGTCGGGTAGCACTTTCTGCAACTCGGTAGCGAGTGCCGCGATTGGCTCGCCGAAAACCATTCCCAGCGCCCAGGCGTACAACATCCCGAGCCCTACGCTGCACAACATCACACGAGACCAGGAGCTCTGGTTGCGCAACAGCAGCGCTAACCCGAACGATCCCAGCAGTACCAGCAAGGTCCGCGGATCACCGAAGTACCACCAGACCAGAGCGGGCAACAGAGCCCATGCCACTACGCCCAGTGCGTCGTTCAACCCGCGACGCAGCAACACCAGACTTCCCGCCGCAGCGGACAGCCAGAACAACATTGGCAGCGCTGCAGAGCCAGCCACCACAACAATTGCCTGCATACGGCCGCGCATGATGAACTCAGCCAGGGCGCGCATGCGATCTATCCTTTACGTCTGTCTAACAGTTCGATTAACGGCCGTGGCTGTCGGTGTAGGGCAGCAGGGCCAGGAAGCGGGCGCGCTTGATAGCGGTAGCCAGCTGGCGCTGATAACGTGCTTTGGTTCCGGTGATACGGCTAGGAACAATCTTGCCGGTTTCGGAAATGTAGGCCTTCAGCGTGTTGAGATCCTTGTAGTCGATCTCTTTCACGTTTTCTGCAGTGAAACGGCAGAACTTACGACGACGGAAAAAACGTGCCATGAAATAGGCTCCTCAATAGGTCCGTGGATTACTCGTCAGCGTTGTTGTCGCGGCTGTCGCTGTCACTGTCATTTTCATTGGCAGAGTCAGATTCAGGGCGATCACGACGCTCACGGCGCTCGCTACGGTTTTCCTCAGCCTTCAGCATCTCGGACTGCTCAGTCACGGCTTCGTCGCGACGGATGACCAGGTTACGGATGACGGCGTCGTTGTAGCGGAAGTTGTCTTCCAGTTCAGCCAGTGCCTTGCCGCTGCACTCAACGTTCAGCATCACGTAGTGAGCCTTGTGAACATTGTTGATGGCATAAGCCAGCTGACGACGGCCCCAGTCTTCCAGACGATGAATCTTGCCACCGTCTTCTTCGATCAGCTTGGTGTAACGCTCCACCATGCCGCCAACCTGCTCGCTCTGGTCGGGGTGGACCAGAAAGATGATTTCGTAATGACGCATTGTTGCTCCTTACGGGTTGCAGCCTGCCGCACCACGCGGATCAGGCAAGGAGTGAATCAGTTATGTTGACTTGCCAGCCAGAGAGGCGCGCAAACGCCTGCCATCCGGGCAAGGGGCGCAATTCTAGAGAAGCCCGGACAACCACGCAAGGCGATTTGGTGAATATTTAACCAACCAGCGATCAGTCGCGCCCGGCGATGGTCCGCTCGGCCTGGATGCTTTCAAGCAACGATCGGACCTGGTGGATATCGTAGGGCTTGAGCATGGTACGCAGGTCATCCAGCCCCACTTCCCGCGCATCGACTGCGTAGCCCGAAGCAATAACGACACTCAGGCTGGCATCGCGCATCCTGGCCTCTCGAACCAGCTCAATGCCGCTCATGCCGGCCAGCCCGACATCAGTAAGCAACACGTCGAATGAATGCTGTTCGAGCTGCTTAAGCGCAGCCTCGGCCGACTCGCAAAGGCTGACCTGGTGTCCCAGCTCGTCCATGACTTCACCGGTGAGCATGCGCAGAGTCGGATCGTCTTCGACGAAGAGGATCCTCAGACCTGAAGCGGACTCCCCCTCGATCTGTTCGGACGATGCTGGTACCGACCCGCGCTGCTCGGACATCCCGACAGAATCGATACCTTGTTCGCCCAAAGCAACCTTACACGGCAAGTAGACCCGGACCGACGTACCCTCGCCTTCGTCGCTTTCCAGCACAACGAATCCACCACTTTGCTTGACGAAGCCATAGACCATGCTCAGACCTAGACCGGACGCGTTGCTGTCTTTACGCGTGGTAAAGAAGGGCTCGAACGCGCGCTCGAGGATTTCCGGACGCATGCCCTCGCCCACATCGGTAACTGCGAGCTCCACGAATGGACCGGGCTCGACCCCAGGCTGCCCGGCAAGCTCGCTTGAGCCCAGATCACAATTGCGCAGACGCAGGCAGAGGGTGCCGCCACCGCTCATCGCGTCGCGCGCATTGACCGCGAGATTGAGTATTGCCGCCTGCAGATTGCCGACATCGGCCAACACCGGCCACAGACCGGGCGCCACATCGACTTCAACCTGCACCGCGCGCCCCAAGGCGCCATTCAGCAGCTCACTCATCTGATCCAGCAAATTACCGATGTCCACGGACTGCGGCTGCAAAGGCTGGCGGCTGGCGAAGGCCAAAAGCTGCGAAGCCAGACGAGCACCTTTCTCTACACCACCAACGGCTGATTCCAGCCGCCGCTGAGCCGTCTCGTCATTGCCAATGTTGCGGCGCAACAGCTGCAGATTTCCCCCGATGATTTGCAGCATGTTGTTGAAATCATGCGCAATGCCCCCGGTAAGCTTGCCAACAGCCTCAAGCTTTTGCGCCTGCATCAGGGCTGCCTGTGCGGCGCGGCGCGCGGACTCGCTGTCCAGTAATTCGCGGGTGCGCTCACGCACCAATTCCTCAAGATGCTCGCGGTACTCACGCAGCTCCTGCTGACTGCGATGCTGCTCGGTAACGTCGCTGCCGAGCACGAAAACACCGGACGTCCGGCCATCGCGCTCGATGATTGGCTGAAACACCAGATCTACAAACACTTCCTCGGGCTCGGCGCCTGGACGACGACGCAGCAGCGCACGCATTCCTCTGCCGGTATAGGGCTCGCCCGTACGGTAGACCTCGTCGAGCAGCGACATGAAGACCTGCCCTTCCAGCTCGGGCAACCCGTCGCGCACCGGCTTACCGAGCAGCTGGCGGTGTCCGGTAAGCTGCTGATACGCCTCGTTGACCAGCTCGAATACGTGCTCGGGGCCGCGCAGAAAACAGACGAAACCAGGCGCCTGTGCAAACAATCGGCGCAGCTGATTGCCTTCATCCTGGATGAACCGCGCTCGGGAAATGATCGCCGCCTCGATCTGTTGCGCCGGTTGTCCAGACGATTCAGCCGAGCGCATGGAATCCTTCAGCTGCTGCAGCTCAGTGATATCCACAGTGTGCTGGAGGATGGCGACGACTTCGCCCTGGTCATCCAACAGTGGCGTATGTGTCGCACTCCAATAGCGGTCCTCATACACCGCACCGCTGCTGGAGTTGACCGCAATTGAATAGCGGATCACGGGAAGAGTATCCAACGCCTTGGTACTCAGGACCCGAGCAAACGAGTCGAGCAGTTCGTCGACATGAGTCGACTCAGGAAACTGCGGGTCGGCGGCAAACGCATCCTGAATTCGCCGTCCCGCAATCTCTTCGAGGCTGCGCGCGGTCAGCTTCAGGTACGCCGCGTTCGCATCCAGGATCACCAGATCGGGATCGAGCAGCAGGTAGGCGTTTGGCGAAACCCTGAACAGGGCCTCGAAAGAAGGGCGTTGCGACATACCACCTCCGTGATGCAAGCCTGGCGCTGGCTGCAACCATAAGCTGGCGCCCGGACAACCCGACGCCCAGCCAAGCAAAAAGTGACGATCTTGCGTCAGATTCAGAACGGACAATTGACCGCAGCGAAAACGATCCGTTTCCGCTGAAGCCAACGTTCCTAACGGGAAAATCCCGGCTATGCGGGCACTAGCTGGCGCGCCGTGCAGAGCGTCGCTGACGCAGGGCTTCGAACAGGCATACCCCGGTGGCAACCGAGACATTGAGACTGCTGACGCTGCCGCCCATGGGCAAGCGAACCAGGAAGTCGCAGTGCTCACGGGTCAGGCGCCGCATGCCCTTGCCCTCGGCCCCCATTACCATGACGATCGGCCCACTGAGATCCTGATCGTAGATCTCCTGCTCGGCTTCTCCAGCCGTGCCGACGATCCACAGGCCCCGCTGTTGCAGTTTTTCCAGCGTTCGAGCCAAGTTGGTGACGGCGACCAGCGGAATGACTTCAGCAGCTCCACAGGCCACCTTGCGCACCGTAGCGTTCAGTGTGGCGGATTTGTCCTTCGGGATGATCACTGCCAGTGCGCCGGCCGCATCGGCAGTACGCAGGCAGGCTCCCAAATTATGCGGGTCCGTTACACCGTCGAGCACAAGCAATAAGGGTGCACCCTCGGTCCGATCTAGCAACTCCTCTAGCATCGCATCGCCCCAAACCTGACTGGGGCTGACCTCGGCAATCACGCCCTGATGCACGCCCTCGACCCAGGCGTCCATTTCGCGACGCTCGCACTGACCGACGCGCACTTTGGAGTCGGCAGCTAACTGCAGCAGGCTCTGCACGCGCGGATCGTCTCGCCCCTCTGCCAACCAGATCTGCTTGACCCGCTTCGGGTGATGGCGGAGCAACGCTTCGACGGCATGAAGGCCATAGATCTTTTCAAGATCACTCATGGCTTGGCCTTACGCTTGCGCGGCGAGGCACCGTCGGACTTTGGCGCCGCCTTGCCGGTTGCTTTCGGTTTCGTGCTACTGCGCTTGGGCTTGCTCTTCGAGGGCTTGCCTGCCTTGGCGTCGCTCAGCAGCGCCTTTTTCATTTCACGACTCTTGCGCACGTCATCGCTGACTGATTCCCGGCCCCTCGATGAAGGTGCATCGGCGCTCTTCTTGCTGCGGCCGTCCTTGCGCGCGCCGCGGGCGTCAGAGGCACCTCGCTCGCCGATCCCGGTCTTGCTGCCACCGCCAATCAACTCGAAATCAATCTTGCGCTCGTCCAGGTCGACACGCATGACGCGCACCTCGACGCTGTCACCAAGACGGAAACTGCGCCCACTACGTTCCCCGGAGAGACGATGATGCAGGGGATCGAAGTGGTAGTAGTCGCCGGGCATTGCCGTTACGTGCACCAGCCCTTCGACGTAGATATCAGTCAGCTCGACGAACAGACCGAAGCCGGTCACGGCCGTGATGACGCCGGGGAAATTCTCACCGACGCGGTCTTTCATGAACTCGCATTTCAGCCAGTTCACAACATCACGGGTCGCTTCGTCAGCGCGGCGCTCGGTCATCGAGCACTGCTCGCCCAACTGCTCCAGCGCAGCCTCGTCATACGGGTAGATGCGCGCTTTAGGCATGCTGGTCGCGCCCGCCCGGCGGACATGGGACGTATCGCGCTTGGAGCGAATCACGCTGCGGATCGCCCGATGAATCAACAGGTCGGGGTAGCGGCGAATCGGCGATGTGAAATGTGCGTAGGCCTCGTAATTCAGGCCGAAATGCCCGTTGTTATCGGGGCTATAGACCGCCTGACTAAGCGAACGCAGCATGACCGTTTGAATCACGTGGAAGTCGGGACGACCCTGGATATGCTCAAGCAGCGCCTGGTAATCCTTGGGCGTCGGCCCCTCCTTGCCCTTGTGTAATGTAAGGCCCAGCTCACCGAGAAATGCCCGGAGCTTTTCTTGGCGCTCCAACGGCGGGCCATCATGCACACGGTACAAGCCAGGAATCTCATGGTCTTGCAGGAAACGTGCTGTGGCCACGTTAGCGCAGAGCATGCATTCCTCAATCAACTTGTGCGCATCGTTGCGCTCGGTTGGCTTGATTTCCGAAATCTTGCGCCCTGCACCGAAAACAATGCGGGTTTCTTGCGTCTCGAAATCGATTGCCCCGCGGGTATGGCGCGCCTTGAGCAGTATCTTGTACAGCGCGTAGAGCTGCTTGAGATGAGGCAGCACCTCACCGTACTCACCTACGAGGCGCTTACCTTCGGCTGAAGACGGCTGCTCCAGCATGCTGCTGACCTTGTTGTAGGTCAGCCGTGCGTGGGAATGGATGACCGCTTCGTAGAACTGATAATCCGTCATTTTCCCCGATTTGCTCAGGGTGATTTCGCAGACCATTGCCAGGCGGTCGACGTGCGGATTCAGTGAACAGAGCCCATTCGACAACTCTTCCGGCAGCATCGGGACAACCCGCTCGGGGAAGTACACCGAAGTCCCACGCACTTCGGCTTCCTGATCCAGCGCCGAGCCAACCTTCACATAGTGCGAAACGTCGGCAATCGCCACGTACAGACGGAAACCACCGGAAAACAGCTTCCAGCCACTGAGCTTCTCGCAATAGACGGCGTCATCGAAGTCACGCGCATCCTCGCCATCGATGGTAACGAACGGCAGATGGCGAAGGTCGACGCGCTTCTGTTTGTCCTTTTCCTCGACTTCCGGCTTGAGCTTGGAGGCTTCACGCTTGACCGCATCCGGCCAGACATGCGGAATATCGAAACTGCGAAGCGCGACATCGATCTCCATACCGGGCGCCATGTAGTTGCCGATCACCTCGACCACATCGCCCTGAGGCTGAAACCGCTGAGTGGGCCAGTGGGTGATCTTGATCTCGACGAACTGACCCGGTTTGGCATCCATGGAACGGCCGGGCGTGACCAGGACTTCCTGTTGGATTTTGGGGTTATCGGCCATCACAAAGCCGATGCCACTCTCTTCCTGATAGCGACCTACGATTGTTTCGTGGGCACGACCGATGATCTCCACGATGGCGCCTTCGCGGCGGCCGCGACGATCAAGGCCGGCTACGCGAGCCAGGCAGCGGTCGCCATCGAATACCAGACGCATCTGCGCCGGGCTCAGGAACAGGTCGTCGCTGCGGTCATCGGGAATCAGAAAGCCAAAGCCGTCGCGATGGCCGCTAACACGACCGCAAACCAGGTCCAGTTTGTCTACCGGGGCATAGGTGCCACGCCGGGTATAGATAAGCTGGCCGTCACGCTCCATCGCACGCAAACGGCGGCGCAGAGCTTCAATGTCATCTTCGGAGGACAATCCGAACTCTTCCACCAGCTGCTCACGCGCCGCTGGCGAGCCGCGCTCGCTCAGGTGCTGGAGGATCAATTCGCGACTAGGGATGGGGTTTTCGTACTTTTCCGCTTCACGTGCGGCCTCGGGATCGAGGGATTGCCAATCGGCCATTAAGAGATGTCACCTTTCATTCATTTATAGAGGCAGAACGCCCTATATCTATTGAAGCGCGAAACGCCGTCCGACGGCAGCTTTCGCACAAATTATTTTTCCTGGACGGGGCTTTACAAGGCATAACCTCGCCCGTATAGTTCGCGCCCACAATGTCTGGTAGACGTTGTAACACGGAAACGATGAAGTATCATCGTTTGCAGTGCCCAGGTGGCGGAATTGGTAGACGCACTAGGTTCAGGTCCTAGCGGTGGCAACACCGTGGAAGTTCGAGTCTTCTCCTGGGCACCATTTATCCGATGAGACATTTGCAACAGCAAGCGCCTCATAGACACGAGGTTTGTCGGCCTCGACCAGCAATCGACAGAAGTCGATGAGCAATCATCGCAATGTGCCCAGGTGGCGGAATTGGTAGACGCACTAGGTTCAGGTCCTAGCGATGGCAACATCGTGGAAGTTCGAGTCTTCTCCTGGGCACCACTCTTCA
Source organism: Stutzerimonas tianxiuensis (assembly GCF_053470365.1). NCBI lineage: Bacteria > Pseudomonadati > Pseudomonadota > Gammaproteobacteria > Pseudomonadales > Pseudomonadaceae > Stutzerimonas > Stutzerimonas tianxiuensis. Next base: position 164,014 of record NZ_JBPVWS010000005.1, read on the forward strand.
GAAAAAACCGAGCCACTGGCTCGGTTTTTTCGTTTCTGCTGTCTGGAGTCCATCCGAAGGGCCGCCAAGCCATAAACGGTAGCTCAACGCTCTACTGATGCTCTTTCTTGGCAGCTACAAGCCATTAGCCTTGGCCAAAAAAACCGCCCGAGGGCGGTTTTTTAATATCACACCAGCGATCAGGCGTAGGGATGACGCAGTACGATGGTCTCGTTGCGGTCCGGGCCAGTTGAAATAATGTCGACTGGCGCCTCGACGAGCTCTTCAATGCGCTTGATGTAAGCACGCGCATTAGCCGGCAGCGCCTCAAGCGACTTTACCCCGACAGTGGACTCAGTCCATCCGGGAAGCTCCTCGTAAACCGGCTGCAAGCCCTGATAACTGTCCGCATCGGTCGGCGCATCGACCAGCACTTCCCCGTTGCGATCCTTGTAAGCGACGCAGATGCGGATGGTCTCGAGGCCGTCCAGTACGTCCAGCTTGGTCAGGCAGATACCCGAGACACTGTTGATCTCGATTGCGCGACGCAGGATTACCGCATCGAACCAACCGCAGCGCCGAGCGCGGCCGGTAGTCGAGCCAAACTCATGGCCACGCTCAGCCAGACGAGCACCCACGTCATCAAACAATTCCGTCGGGAACGGACCGGAGCCGACGCGCGTGGTGTAGGCCTTGGTAATACCGAGGATGTAGTCCAGATAGAGCGGACCAAAACCGGAACCGGTAGCTGTACCCCCCGCCGTGGTGCTGGAGCTGGTGACATAGGGGTAGGTACCATGATCGATGTCGAGCAGCGAACCCTGAGCACCCTCGAACATGATGCGCGCACCCTGCTTGCGCAACTCGTGCAGCCGCGCCGAGACATCGGTCATCATCGGCCGAAGAATCTCGGCGTAGCCCAGCGCCTCATCCAGGGTCTTCTGGAAGTCGACAGGCTCGACCTTGTAGAAATTCTGCAGGATGAAGTTGTGGTACTCGAGCAGCTCACGCAACTTGACCGTGAAGCGCTCAGGATTGAACAGATCACCAATCCGCAGGCCACGGCGAGCGACCTTGTCCTCGTAAGCCGGCCCTATACCACGCCCTGTTGTACCGATCTTACCTTCGGACCGCGATGCTTCACGCGCCTGATCCAGAGCGACGTGATACGGCAGGATCAGGGTGCAGGCCGGACTGATACGCAGACGCTCACGAACCGGGACACCCTTTTCTTCGAGCTTGGTGATCTCACGCATCAGGGCATCCGGCGCCACGACCACGCCATTACCGATCAGGCACTGGACGTTTTCACGCAAGATTCCGGACGGAATCAGGTGCAGCACGGTTTTCTCGCCGTCGATGACCAGTGTGTGCCCGGCGTTATGACCGCCTTGGAAACGCACCACGGCCGCAGCCTGGTCGGTCAGCAGATCAACGATCTTGCCCTTGCCCTCATCACCCCATTGGGTGCCCAGGACCACGACATTCTTACCCATAAACCTTGTCCTCTTGGCGAAGCATACCGGTCATGACCGGCGAAAAATCTGGAAAACCTGCCAGCACAGCCACATCAGCGGTCCAGCGGCGAAACAACCCAGGTACCTTCTTGCAACAGTAGCTGCCGGTCACAGCCAACGCCCGGCGCCGCATCAACCTGCTGCCCGCTCAACGCTTGAACCACCCGCTCGCCCCGCGCACGCAGCTTACGGATTACGTGCCACAACGCCGGATCCGTACTGTGCGGCGCCCACACACCGGCCGACGAGTCAACGAGTTCGGCATTGCCCAGCCTGACCAACGTTTTCAAATCTGTTGAAAAGCCGGTCGCCGGACGAGCCCGACCAAAATCTGCACCAATATCGTCATAACGCCCGCCTTGAGCGATCGACTGACCGACGCCTGGGACGAATACCGCGAAAACGACACCTGTGTGGTAGTGATAGCCGCGCAGCTCGCCCAGATCGAAATACAACGGCAGCTCGGGATACCGCATCGCCAACTGGTCGGCGACCTGCCCCAAACCTTCCAGCGCCTCAAGAACTGGAGCAGGCGCACCGGCAAGCAGCTCGCGCGCAGCATCGAGCGTCTCGCGTCCACCACAGAGCCACGCCAACGCGCGCAACATGCCTGCCAGCGAAGGCTCGACATCAGCGGTCAGCGCCGCGATCTCGTCCATGGCCTTACGCTGCAAGGCATCGAAAAGGCGCTGCTCTGCATCTCCAGAGAGGCCGGCGGCGCGCGCCAACCCGCGATAGATCCCCACATGCCCGAGATCCATGTGCAAGTCCGGCACATCAGCGAGCAGAAGGGTCTCCAGCATCAGGCTGATCACCTCAAGGTCGCTGGAAGTACTGCCGTCGCCATAAAGCTCAGCGCCCAACTGAATCGGGCTTCGCGACGTGGCGAGAGCCTGTGGCTTGGCGTGCAGAACGCTGCCGGCATAGCACAGGCGGCTAGGGCCTTCACGGCGCAACGTATGTGCGTCAACACGCGCCACTTGTGGCGTGATGTCCGCTCGTAACCCCATCTGACGGCCTGACAATGGATCGACAACCTTAAACGTCTTGAGGTCGAGGTCCTGCCCAGCGCCAATCAGGAGCGATTCGAGAAACTCTACATGAGGGGTGATAACCAGCTCATAGCCCCAGCACTGGAACAGATCCAGCACACGACGCCGTGCAGTTTCGATACGCGCCGCTTCGGGGGGCAGCACTTCTTCAATGCCATCTGGCAGGAGCCAGCGGTCTATCGTTGCCATTTCGCCAATCACCTCTCGATACGGCAAGCCTAGTCAAGCAGACGAACGCCGGGGCAACAGCCTTAGCCGCCCATCGGTCGCGTGCGATTGTGTTCGAACCATGGCGACAGCGCCACGCCCCTCCTAGGGGGTCAGCATGGCTGGCCATGCCCGGATCAGCCTGCTACCGCCGGGGCGCAGACGCAAAAAAGCCGGGCTTTTCCCGGCTCGCGGATCATAACAATGTTTCGCTAACGGGTCACCCGGCGGACAGCGCTCACCCCGCCGGACCACCCATTTGCTATCACTGCGCGGTTGCGGACTCCAGATAACGGAAGAAATCGCTTTTAGGGTCGAGCACCAGGACATCTTCTTTGTTGGCGAAGCTCTCACGGTAGGCTTGAAGGCTGCGATGGAAGGAATAGAATTCCCGATCCTGCCCGTAAGCAGCGGCATAGATGGCTGCCGCTTGCGCATCGCCATCACCGCGCAGCTCTTCAGCCTCACGGAACGCTTCAGCCAATAGCACCCGACGCTGACGATCGGCGTCGGCACGAATGCCTTCGGCCAACTCCTTGCCTTTCGCGCGATGCTCACGGGCTTCACGCTCACGCTCGGAACTCATCCGCTCGAACACGCTGCGGTTCACTTCGCGCGGAAGATCGATGCCCTTGACCCGAACATCTACCACTTCAATCCCGAGCTCCTGTTGCGCAGCTCGGTTCAGACTGTTGGTTACCAGACTCATCAGCTCGTCGCGCTGACCGGACACCGACTCGTGCAACGTCCGCTTACCAAACTGGTCGCGTAGTGCAGCTTCGAGACGCCGCGCGAGACGCTCGTCGGCGATCTGCTTCACACCCGAAGTCGCCGTGTAGAACCGCTCGGCATCATCCACACGCCACTTGGCATAGGAGTCAACCATCAACGCTTTCTTCTCCAGCGTCAGAAAGCGCGACGTCGTGGTATCCAGCGTCATCAGGCGCGCATCGAACTTACGCACGCTATTGACGTAAGGAATCTTCAGGTGCAGACCCGGCTTCACGTCGGATTCGACGATACGACCGAATCGCAGCAATACCGCTCGCTCCGTCTGCGAGACGATGTAGAAGCTATTCCACGCAACGATCGCCAGCACCACACCCACAATAAGGGCGGTCAGGGATTTATTGCTCATTAGCGGACCTCCCTTGTACGCACTTCACGCGGATCCAACTCCGGCGGCAGCCTCGTGGTTTGGGTCGAAGCGCCTGACGCCGATGCCGCAGGGGATCGCTCGGACGCAGCACCGCGGCTGTTGACCATCTTGTCCAGCGGCAGATACAGCAGATTATTTTGGCCCTGCTCGCCGGTGACGAGAACCTTGCTGGTATTGCTCATCAGCTCCTGCATGGTTTCCAGATAGAGGCGCTCACGCGTTACGTCTGGCGCTTTTCGATACTCGGTCACCAGCTTGGAGAAGCGATCCGCCTCACCCTGTGCCCGCGAAATCACCGCATCACGATAACCACTGGCTTCCTCCAGCATGCGCTGGGCCTGACCGCGCGCTTCAGGAATCACTCCGTTAGCGTAGGACTCGGCCTGGTTCTTCTCGCGCTGCTCATCTTCTCGGGCACGAATAACGTCATCGAACGCTTCCTGAACCTCGCGCGGCGCAGCGGCACTCTGCAAGTTCACCTGAGTCACGATGATGCCGGTCCCATAGTTGTCGAGAAACCGCTGCAGACGTTCTTTGACCTCGCCAGCCATGGCCTCACGACCCTCGGTCAGCACCTGATCCATCGCAGTCGAACCCACAACGTGGCGTACAGCACTATCAGTAGCGTGCTGCAGCGATGCTTCCGGATCTTCGACATTGAGAACGAACGCTTGAAGGTCGCTGATTTTGTACTGCACGGTCAAAGGCACTTCGATGATGTTCTCATCCTCGGTAAGCATCTGCCCTTGCTTGCTGTAGGAACGCTCTCGAGTCACGTTCGCCTGGAACTTCCGATCAAACGGCGGGAAGTAGATATTCAGACCTGGGCCCACGGTTTCGTGATATTTCCCGAAGCGCAACACCACAGCCTGCTCTTGCTCATCGACAATGTAGATGGCATTGAACAGCCAGACAGCGAGCAACACCACCAGACCAACCCAGACCAGCGCAAACCCACCGCGGCGCCCGGAACCACCACCCGAGGAGCCACCACTGCGTTTCTTGCCGCCGAACATGCCGTTTAGGCTGTCCTGCAGCTTGCGAAAAGCTTCATCCAGGTCAGGCGGACCTTTCTGATCGTCACCACCGCGACGACCACCGCCACCACCACCACTACCCCAGGGATCCTGGTTGTTCGAGTTGCCACCCGGCTCATTCCAAGCCATAGCGCTCTCCATTCAAATAAAGCTAAAGACGCGCCAGCGGCGCGTCCGCCAATGCTACCGAAAGCCCGGAACGAACGGCTTAAAAGCCCCCCGAGCTTTATTGCAAAGTGTGTTGCTCGAAGAACTGTTCCGCCTCAAAGCCCTCGCGACTAATCAGTCGATGCAGCTCGACACGCTGCAAACGTACATCAAGCAGGCTGACACCCTCTTCATCGTGAACTTCGGACTGCACGGCCCCAAGGTCGAACAACTGCGCACGCATGCGCCCAAGCTGCTGAGGCAACCGAAGCGTCCCTACGTAAAGGTCGTTACCAAGCAGTTCAGCAATGGCCTGCTTCAGCAGATCCAGCCCCAACCCTTGTTGCGCCGAGACCCATACCCGCTGCGGTACGCCATCGGCATCGCGCTGGATCTGCGGCTCGATGCCTTCAAGCAGATCCACTTTGTTGTAAACCTCAAGAATCGGTAGCTCATTCGCACCGATCTCGGTCAACACCGCCAGCACCTGCTCGATCTGCTGATCCCGCTCAGGCTCGTGTGCATCGATGACATGCAGCAGCAGATCAGCATTACTCGACTCTTCGAGCGTGGCCCGGAAAGATTCGACCAGTTTGTGCGGCAAGTGACGAATGAATCCAACCGTATCAGCAATAACCACCGGCCCCAGGTCATCCAGATCCAGACGACGCAAGGTGGGATCCAGCGTAGCGAAAAGCTGGTTGGCGGCGTAAACCTCGGATTCGGTCAAAGCATTGAAAAGAGTGGACTTACCCGCGTTGGTATAGCCCACCAGGGATATAAGCGGAATGTCAGCACGTCTGCGGCCACGGCGAGCCTGCTCACGCTGACTACGAACCTTTTCCAGCCGCTGCTTGATCTGGCGGATACGCACACGCAGCAAGCGCCTGTCAGTTTCAAGCTGTGTCTCGCCAGGGCCGCGTAGACCAATCCCCCCCTTCTGCCGTTCAAGGTGAGTCCAGCCCCGCACCAGTCGAGTGCTCATATGATCCAACTGAGCCAGCTCAACCTGCAACTTGCCTTCGTGCGTGCGTGCCCGTTGAGCAAAGATATCGAGGATCAGCCCGGTGCGATCAAGCACACGGCATTCGAGCGCTCGCTCAAGGTTGCGCTCCTGGCTGGGCGTCAGGGTGTGATTGAAAATGACCAGCTCGACCTCGCCATCCTTGACAAGGTCATGCAGCTCTTCGACTTTGCCGCTGCCAATTAAAAACTTGGCGGAAGGTTGGTGCTTGGCAACATTGACGAAACCAACGGTTTCAGCGCCAGCTGACCGCGCCAGCTCCCGAAACTCTTGGGGGTCTTCACGCGCCGCTGGATCCTGAGCATCCAGATGAACCAGGATAGCCCGCTCACCACCACCGGGACGTTCGAAGAACAATGAAGGCTCCCTTTATTCGTTACCCGACTCGGACTGCTCAGCATCGCCAGCAGCAGGCAGACGCACCGGACGGCCAGGAACGACAGTCGAGATGGCATGCTTGTAAACCATCTGACTAACCGTGTTCTTCAACAGAATGACAAATTGGTCGAATGACTCGATCTGACCCTGAAGCTTGATACCGTTGACCAAATAAATGGAAACCGGAACGCGCTCCTTACGCAGGGTGTTCAGGTAAGGGTCTTGTAGCGAATGCCCTTTTGACATGTGCCGCACTCCTTAAAGGATCTTTTCATTAATTATTCGAATCGAACACGGCCGATCAGTAATTGAGAATAGCCGGTCAAATAGTAGTGTCAGCTCAATATGGTGAGCCTCTCCAAGTATTTCAATGCTCGCGGCAGATTGTCGCAGGCCGAACTTTCCAGCCAGTGAACCCCCTCCCATCCCCTCAACCAGGTCAGTTGACGCTTGGCCAGTTGCCGGGTTGCGATCACTCCACGCTCAACCATTTCCTGCGCAGAATACTCACCGTCCAGATAGCGCCAGACTTGACGATAGCCGACCGCTCGCATGGACGGCAGTTCGGCATGCAAATCAGGGCGCCAGCGAAGAGATTCGACCTCTGCAACAAAGCCCTGTTCAACCATCTGAACGAAACGCTGCTCGATACGCTGGTGCAAGACCTGCCGCTGCGCAGGCGCCATGGACAACTGCGCGACAGTATAAGGCAAGACGCAGCCGTCTGGCGTGCCGGCTCCGGCTTTTTGAGCGGATTGCCGAGCACGATGCTCGGTCATACTGATACCGCTGACTCGATAGACTTCAAGCGCCCTGATCAGACGCTGCGGATCGTTCGGATGGATACGTGCGGCCGATACCGGATCGACTTCGCTGAGTTGGCGATGCAGCACCCCAGCGCCCTCCGCCCGCATCTGTGCTTCGAGCGCCGCGCGCACCTCGACATCGGCAGCCGGCATATCCGCCAACCCATCCAGCAATGCCTTGAAGTACAACATGGTGCCACCTACCAGCAGCGGAATGCGCCCTGCCTCGGTGCTCTGCGCCATTGCAGCCAGGGCATCGCTGACAAACTCGGCGGCTGAGTAGCTCTGGACTGGGTCTCTGATATCGATCAGCCGATGCGGGAAAGCTCTCAATAGCTCGGCAGAAGGCTTGGCAGTTCCGATGTCCATGTCGCGGTAGACCAGGGCGGAATCGACGCTTATCAGGTCACAGGGCAAGGCACGAGCAAGCTCGATCGCCAGGTCTGTTTTACCGGCGGCGGTAGGACCCATGAGAAAAATGGCGGGTGGTAGTCGGGACATCGGATGCTCAAAGAAATGTATCGAGGGCGATGCAGGCGCCAGCGAGAAGGCTAGACCGCCTTTCTATCGCCCCCGGAGGAAGAGCTTGTCCAGGTCACCCATGCCTAGCTGGGTCCAGGTCGGACGCCCATGATTGCACTGACCACTGCGCTCGGTCTGCTCCATATCGCGCAACAGGCCGTTCATCTCCGGCACGGTAAGACGTCGGTTTGCACGGACCGCGCCGTGACATGCCATGGTGCCAAGCAGTTCGTTGAGGTGCGCCTGAATGCGGTCGCTGGTGCCGTATTCAAGCAGGTCGGCCAGCACATCCTGTACCAGCCGGGTCGCCTCGGCTTGCTTGAGCAAGGATGGAATCTGGCGGATCGCCAGGCTTTCTGGCCCCAATCGCTGCAACTCGAAGCCAAGCCTCTGGAACCACTGCGCATGCTCTTCAGCACAATCGGCTTCGCGCTGGCTGACGGCGATCGATTCGGGAACCAGCAGCGGCTGGCCACGCAGCCCTTCGCTGGCCATCGCGGTTTTCAGGCGCTCATACATGATTCGCTCATGGGCGGCGTGCATATCCACCAGCACAAGCCCTTGAGCATTTTCCGAGAGGATATAGATGCCCTTGAGTTGAGCCAGCGCATAGCCAAGCGGCGGCACATCGCCCTGGCTTTCCGGCAGGGCCGCTGCATTCGCGTCAGCCAGTGGCGAGAAGAACTCCCGGTAAGCGCCCTGCGCTTCTGCAAGGTTGCCGACTGGCATCGGCCGAGGCGCCTGATAACCCGCGCCGGCTCCGCGCCAGGCAGGCTGCTCCGCTTGCGGCTGTTCCAGCACGTTGGCAGCAAGGCTCATTTCGTTCTGCCCGGCGAACTCTCCGGCATCACGACCAGAGACAGAGACCTTGGTTACCGGCGCCACACTCGCTGGCGCGGCAAGCTGATCCTCCGGACGCACATCACCGAGCGCGCGGTGCAAGGTGCCGTATAGGAAATCATGCACCATGCGATTGTCGCGAAATCGCACCTCATGTTTGGTCGGATGAACATTGACGTCCACTACCGCCGGGTCGACATCGAGGAACAACACGAAGGTCGGGTGCCGACCATTGAACAGGACATCGCGGTAAGCCTGCCGCACCGCATGCGCGACCAGCTTGTCGCGCACCATGCGTCCATTCACATAGAAATACTGCAGATCCGCCTGACTACGGGAAAACGTAGGCAAGCCGACCCATCCCCAGAGATGCAGGCCGGTACGCTCAATCTCGACCGGCAATGCCTGTTCCAGAAAGGCGGGGCCGCACACCGACGCGACGCGGCGCCCCCGAGACGCAGGATCACTGGCCGGATGCAGCGCAAGCACCACCTTCCCGTTGTGGCGAAGATGGAAGGCGACATCGAACCGCGCCAGTGCCAGCCGCTTGATCACTTCCTGCAAGTGGTCGAACTCAGTCTTTTCAGTACGCAAGAACTTACGACGTGCAGGCGTGTTGAAGAACAGGTCGCGCACCTCGACCGAGGTTCCGACCGGATGGGCAGCTGGCTGAACGCGCGCCTCCATGTCCCGACCTTCGGTCTCGACCTGCCAGGCCTCGGCAGCATCAGCCGTACGCGACGTCAGCGTTAACCGAGAGACCGAACTGATCGACGCCAGCGCCTCGCCCCGAAAACCCAGGCTCATGACACGCTCAAGGTCTTCCAGGTCACGGATCTTGCTGGTCGCATGCCGAGCCAGGGCCAGCGGCAAATCTTCGGCAGGGATACCGCAGCCATCATCACGCACCCGCAGCAGTTTGATGCCGCCTTGTTCGACGTCCACTTCGATCCGGGTCGCCCCGGAATCGAGGCTGTTCTCCAGCAGCTCTTTGATCACCGAAGCGGGTCGTTCAACCACTTCGCCGGCGGCAATCTGGTTCGCCAGCCGCGGACTCAGCAGCTGGATGCGCGCAGCCTCGATCATGGCTGTGAGGCCAGGGTCGTCGCGGGAATATTCAGCGTTTGGCCAACCTTGATCACGTCGCTTTTCAAGCTGTTGGCACTGCGCAACGCAGGCAAGCTGATCTGATAGCGCTGAGCAAGCAGCGCCAGGCTTTCGCCTGAACGAACGACATGCTCGCGCGCCGCGCTGGCAATCTTGCCGGAGTCGCGCATCCAGGCAACGTAGGTGCCGGGCGGCGGATTTTCATGGAAGAACTGTCGCACGCCGCTGTGGATTGAGCGCGCCAAGGCCTGCTGATGCGCTGCGGTTTGCAGCTTCCGCGCCTCGGATGGGTTGGAAATGAACCCGGTCTCTACCAGGATCGACGGGATATCTGGTGATTTCAGCACCATGAACCCGGCCTGTTCCACGCGACGTTTGTGCAACGGCGTGATCCGACCCATGTTGCTCAGCACCTTCTGCCCGACGTTAAGACTCGAGGACAACGAAGCGGTCATCGACAAATCCAACAGCACGCCGGCAAGCATCTGGTCCTTGTCGCCCAGGCTGACATTTCCGGCACCGCCGATCAGGTCCGAACGGTTTTCACTGTCAGCCAGCCAACGTGCAGTTTCCGATGTCGCACCGCGATCCGACAAAGCAAACACCGACGCGCCGTAGGCCGACGACCGCGGCGCCGCATCGGCATGAATGGAGACGAACAGATCAGCGCCCTTCTTCCGGGCAATTTCGGTGCGTTTACGCAAGGGGATAAAGTAATCACCGGTGCGCACCAGCTCGGCGCGGAAGCCTTTGTCGGTATTGATCTGGCGCTGCAGCTCCTTGGCAAGCGCCAGCACCACGGTTTTCTCATAAATCTTGCCAGGGCCGATGGCGCCGGGGTCTTCTCCGCCGTGCCCGGCGTCGATCGCAATGACGATATCGCGCTTGCTGCTTGGCAACGGGGGCAGCTTGATCGCCGGCAGGGTCGGCGATACAGGAGCAGTTGGCGTACTCGGCGTGGCAGTCGCCGGGACGTTGGCGGTGGACGCCGCGGCAGCATCGGCAGCATTGTCGAACAGATCGACCACCAGCCGATGGCCATACTGCTGGTTCGGCGTGAGCGTAAAGCTCTTTGGCGAAACCTCGGCGCTCAGGTCGATGACCACCCGCAAGGTGTCCGCATCGTATTTCGCTGCACGCAGCCCCGAGATGGGCGTGTTCTGCAGCGGCAGCTGATCGAATGGCTTGGCCAGATTGGCGCCGTCGACGTCAATGACGATGCGATCCGGAGCCGTCAAGGTGAATACCTTGTGCTGGACCGGGCCAGACAGGTCAAAGACCAACCGTGTGTTGTCAGGCGCTCGCCATAGACGCACGCTCTGGACGTCGGAAGCCGCCAGAACCTGCATGGCCGCGAACATCAATGCCAAACCACTCACCAGCGCGCGCATGCGCATACCCAACCCCATGATGTTCATTGATTGCCGACGGTCAGGATGGAACACCAGCCTTTACCGCGCTCGCCCTGTGGCGTCAGGCGCAGCATACGACCGGCCCCGTGCGGCGTAATGGTAATGTCCAGGTCAGCCTTTGGCAAAATGCCGGCGCCACGCTCTGGCCACTCTACCAGGCACAGAGCGTCCCCTTCGAAATAGTCGCGAATGCCGAGAAATTCCAGTTCTTCCGGGTCGACCAGACGGTACAGGTCGAAATGGAACACTCGTGCAGTCGGAGTCTCATAAGGTTCGACCAGGGTAAAGGTCGGGCTCTTGACCTTGCCCTCGTGCCCCAGCCCACGGATCAGCCCACGCGACAGCGTGGTCTTGCCGGCGCCAAGGTCACCGTGGAGGTAGATCACACCCCGACCGCCGGTCGCCTGGGCGATGCGCGCCCCCAGCAACAGCATGGCGTCTTCGTCGGCAGCCAACAGCGTCAGTTCAGACATGGTGAATGCTCCTCGAGCAACTGGCGGACCATAGGAATCAGATCGGCGGCAACCAGCCCGCGCCCCCCAGCACCAAGACGCTCGCCTGCCACCGCATGCAACCAGACCGCAAGACAGGCCGCTTCGAAAGGCGCCAGCCCCTGCGCCAGCAATGCACCAGCAACCCCCGCCAAGACATCGCCGAGGCCCGCGCTGGCCATGGCCGGATGCCCGCGATCACACAGCGCCAACCGACCGTCGTGATCGGCAATCAGGGTTCCGGCGCCCTTCAGCAATACGGCGCAACCGAAGCGAGCCGCCAGAGCACGAGCGGCGGCGGGTCGGTCGGCCTGCACATCAGCCACGGAAATACCCAGCAGCCGCGCCGCCTCTCCAGGATGCGGTGTGAGCAAACAATCACTTGGCAACTCGACCGCACCTGTCGCCAGCAGATTCAGTGCATCGGCATCCCACACCTGCGGGACGCGACATTGCGGTGCCAGCGACAGCAAGCTGCGCCCCCACGGCGCCTGGCCCAGGCCCGGCCCGATGACCAGCACATCGGCGCGTTGGGTCAGCGCCGTCAATGCATAGGTGGATTCGACGCCGTTGCACATGATTTCAGGACGCCGCACCAGCGAGGCAGTGACATGCTCGGGACGCGTCGCCAGGGTTACCATGCCGGCGCCGCAGCGCAGCGCGGCTTCGGCACTGAGCAACGCGGCGCCGCCGGTGCCGAGGTCGCCACCGATGACCAGCACCTGACCAAAGCTTCCTTTATGAGCAGTTGGCGAGCGGGGCGCGAGCGTCGGCAAGTTGGCCTCGCACAAGCGCAGAGCGGACGGCTTGATCTGTGCGACGACCTCCGCATCGGCCTGCAGGTCATCGAATACCAGCGCTCCGAAACAATCCGGACCCTGGCCTGTAAACAGGCCGAGCTTGAGGCCGATAAAGGTTACAGTCAGCTCGGCCCGCACTGCGTCGCCGAGCTGATGCCCCGTGTCGGCACACAACCCGGACGGCAGGTCGACCGAGAGGATCGGCTGCGCGCTTTCATTCATCGCGCGTATGGCGCTGGCATAGGGTTCACGCACCTCGCCGGCAATACCCGTACCGAGCAGCGCATCGACCAGCACGCCGCGCAACTCCGTACCGGCGGCCCAAGGCGTGACCTCAACGCCGGCTGCCTGGGCTTCCGCAAAGGCCTGGGCGGCATCGCCTTGCAGTTGCTGCGGATCGCCCACCGCAAACACCCGGACCTGACGACCGGCACGCTGCGCCAATGCCGCAATCAAATAGCCATCCCCGGCATTGTTGCCCCGGCCAGCAAGCACACTGATCTCGTCTGCATCAGGCCAGCGGCGCCTTAAGGCACGCCACGCCGCATGCGCGGCACGCTGCATCAGTTCGTAACCGGGGGTCCCGGCCGCGATCAACCGAGCATCGAGCTCACGCACTTGAGCGGCAGAGTAAAGCGGGACGGGAAGTGTATCGGTGGTCTGGGACATGAATCACCCGAGCGAATATCTGGCAGAATTATACGCATGCGCCGCCCGACCCGCTCCCACGCATCGGTGGCGGATCAAAGCGTCACGGTCGTCTCGCGGTGCGCAGCGCAGCAGATCGACGATCACCTCAGCAGGCTGCCTCGTTAACCCGCTCCCCCACCGCAATGCCCGACGATTCGAAGCCATGTCCAGCACCACCCTCGACCCAGCCGCTCTTGCCGACTCCATCAAGGAGTGGGGCCGCGAGCTCGGATTCCAGCAGGTCGGCATCACCGGTGTCGATCTGGGCGAGCACGAGGCCCACCTCGAACGCTGGCTGGCAGCCGGCTACCACGGCGAGATGGACTATATGGCTGCTCATGGCAGCAAACGTTCCCACCCGGAGCAACTGGTGCCGGGTACGCTGCGAGTCGTGTCGTTGCGCATGGACTACCTGCCGGGCGACACGCACATGGCCGAGCAACTGGCGCATCCGGAAAAAGCCTACGTGTCCCGCTATGCGTTGGGCCGCGACTATCACAAGCTGATCCGCAAGCGCCTGCAGCAGCTGGCCGAGCGTATTCAGAAGGTAATCGGCCCCTTCGGCTTCCGTGCCTTCGTCGACAGCGCACCGGTGCTGGAAAAGGCCGTCGCGCAGCAGGCCGGCCTCGGCTGGATCGGCAAGAACACCCTGGTGCTCAATCGCAAAGCCGGCAGCTGGTTCTTCCTTGGCGAACTATTCGTCGACATTGCCCTGCCGGTCGACGAACCCACCGCCCGCGACCACTGTGGGAGCTGCCATGCCTGCCTGGACATCTGCCCGACCGAGGCCTTCGTCGGCGAACGCGTGCTGGACGCGCGAAAATGTATCTCCTACCTCACCATCGAGCTGAAAGGTTCGATTCCCGTCGAGTTACGGTCGAAGATCGGCAATCGAGTGTTCGGCTGCGATGACTGCCAGATCGTCTGCCCCTGGAACCGCTTCGCCAAACCGACCCAGCAGACCGACTTCCAGCCCCGCCACAGCCTGGACAATGCCGAGCTGGCCACGCTGTTTCGCTGGACAGAAGACGAATTTCTGAGCCGCACCGAGGGCTCGCCGCTGCGGCGAACGGGCTATCAGAACTGGTTACGCAACCTGGCCGTTGGGCTCGGCAACGCTCCGTCCAGCATTCCTGTACTGGAAGCGCTGCAGTCGCGCCGCGACGACTCGTCCGAGCTGGTGCGCGAGCATGTCGAGTGGGCACTGGCGCAGCATGAACAACGCTCTTCGTCTGCCTCAGATAGCGGGAACTAAGGGCCCGAGGCGCTAATTGAAGCAGCACTCAAGCTGAGTAACTCTTCACCTTCCAGCGTTTCCTGCTGCAGTAGCCTGCTTGCGCTGCGCTCGAGTAGCTCCCGTCGTGCCTCAAGTAGCGCCAGGCTGCGCTGAAAAGCGGACTGAACAAGCTCCTGCACCTCCTCATCGATCGCTGTGGCGGTACTTTCCGAGTAATCATGCTGCGGCTTGAGGCCAAGCATCGCTTCGTTGCCCAAAAAGGAGTTCGGCTCGCGCTCCAATGCCATATGACCGAGGCGCCGGGACATGCCGTAGCGGGTGACCATGGCTCGGGCAATGTCGGTGACCTTGGCCAGGTCGTCCGCCGCACCGGTGGACAAGTGGGCAAACACAAGCCACTCCGCTGCACGGCCGCCGAGCAGTACCGCCATCTTGTTTTCCAGCTCTTCGCGGGTCATCAGGAAGCGATCTTCGATGGGTCGCTGGATGGTATAGCCCAGCGCGCCCATGCCACGGGGAATGATCGAGACCTTGTGCACCGGGTCGACGCCCGGCAGTGCCATGGCGACCAGCGCGTGGCCCATTTCGTGATAGGCGACAATCTCGCGCTCACGTGGGTTGAGCAGCCGATTGCGCTTCTCCAGACCGGCGACGATGCGCTCGATGGCGGCGGTGAAGTCTTCCATGCTCACCGCCTCGCCGTGACGCCGGGTGGCCAGCAGCGTCGCCTCGTTGACCAGGTTGGCCAGGTCGGCACCGGTGAATCCAGGCGTCAACGCAGCGATGGCCTGAGGATCGACATCAGCGTCGAGCCTGGCTTTTTTCAGGTGCACCTTGAGGATCTGTACCCGCCCGACTTTGTCCGGGCGATCGACCAACACCTGACGGTCGAACCGGCCAGCGCGGAGCAGGGCCGGATCGAGAATCTCCGGCCGGTTGGTGGCGGCCAGCAAGACCAGTCCGCTGGAGGTATCGAAGCCGTCCATCTCGACCAGCAATTGGTTGAGCGTCTGCTCCTTCTCATCGTGCCCGCCGGACAGCGGCCCGGCGCCACGGGCGCGACCGAGGGCGTCCAGTTCGTCAATGAAGATGATCGCCGGTGCCTGGGCACGGGCCTGCTCGAACAGGTCACGCACCCGCGCCGCACCCACCCCGACAAACATCTCGACAAACTCGGAGCCGGAAATGGAGAAGAACGGCACCTTTGCCTCGCCAGCCACGGCCCGCGCCAACAACGTCTTGCCGGTGCCGGGCGGGCCAACCAGCAGCACGCCCTTGGGCATGCGTCCGCCGAGGCGGCCGTAGGCCTGCGGATCACGCAGGAACTCGATAATTTCCTTGAGTTCGTCCTTGGCCTCGTCGACGCCGGCCACATCAGCGAAGCTAACCTTCATGTCAGTCTCGACGTAGACCCGCGCTTTGCTCTTGCCGATCTGCATCATGCCGCCGCCAAGGCCACCGCTCATGCGGCGCAGCAGAAACAGCCAGATGCCAAAGAACAGCGCCGCCGGAACGACCCACGACAGCAGGTCGCGCACCAGTGTGCTTTCCACCCTGCCGGTGTAGCGCACCGGATATTGCTGCAGGTGCTCGGCCAACTGCGGCTCGACGCGGTTACTGACGAAGCGTCGCTGCCCGCTGGGCAACGGCTCCTTGAAGGTGCCTTCGATACGTCGCTCGGTGATCGCCAGCTCGTCGATGCGCCCATCCTTGAGGTGCTGCTCGAATTCGCTGTAGGGGATCGTCGCCACTTCCTGCTGTGCCGTCAGCAGGTATTGAATGCCGAGAAACGCCAGGACGGCGATAAACCAGTAACTCACGTGAAACTGAGCTTGTTCTTTCACCCTTCCCTCCTGGTCCTGACCACCATGTGCAACATATTGCAGATACGGCGACTATGGTCCTTTCCGTGGCTCCACGCTGGACCCAGATCAGTAACAGGCCAGGCAGTGTCACCTCAGAACGTTTCAGAGACCGCCGCTGACGCCAAGCCCAACACCCAATACGGCGGCGAGGGCAAAGGGCAACAACAGCGTGTCCAGCAAAGCGCTGGCTGGTAGGTCGAGCGCTGCATGCCTGGGCGCCTCGGCACCAAAGCGGTCCAGCGGGCAGCAACCGCCGTTGAGGCTGTACCAGTCCAGGCGAGTGCCGGAGTAGACAATGGGTGCGCCGGGTTTGGCGGCATTCAGGGTGCGCACTGTGCCGCAGCCGGAGAGCAGCAGAACTGTCAGGAGTAGCGAGCAACGCCGCATGACAGATCGTTTCATAACCGCTCCTGGTCATTAGTCACGGGATGGAGACGGTGCCTCTGCCCGGTTACGCAGCCACACTCAATCGTCACTGACGATATGGTGCTCGCCCCAACGCGGCAGCATGTCCTGCGGGATGTTGAGCAGGTTGAGAATGCGCGCCACGATGAAGTCGACGAGGTCATCGATAGTCTGCGGCTGGTGATAGAAGCCCGGTGATGCCGGCAGGATGGTCACCCCTAGATTGGACAGCTTGAGCATGTGTTCCAGATGGATGCTCGAGTACGGCGCTTCACGCGGCACCAGGATCAGCTGTCGGCGTTCCTTAAGGGCAACATCCGCCGCACGCTCGATCAGGTTATTGCAGGCGCCGGTGGCAATCGCCGACAAGGTGCCGGTCGAGCACGGCACCACCACCATCGCGGTCGGTGCGCCAGAGCCGGAAGCCGGCGGCGCCATCCAGTCTTCCTTGGCAAACACACGGATCTGCCCCGCCGCGGCGCCGGTGTATTCGGAGAGAAATGCCTGCATAGCCTGCGGCTTGGCGGGCAGCACGACATCGGTCTCGGTGGCCATCACCAGCTGCGCGGCCTTGGAAATCAGGAAGTGCACTTCGCGGTCTTCTTGGATCAGGCAGTCGAGCAGGCGCAAACCGTACTGCGCGCCGGAGGCGCCGGTCATGGCCAAGGTGATGCGTTCCGGTCCGCTCATGAATGTGCTCCCAAAGCTGCTGCGCTTGCTTATGCTGCGTTGAAACCTTACTCGAAATGCTCACTTGCACCAGCAAGCTCCGCTTTTTCGCAAGGTTTCGCCTTGCCTAAGCTTCGCTCGCGACGTTTTGAGAACAAATTCGCCCTATTCGGAATCTCGTAGGGTGGAAAACCGCGAAGCGTTTTTCCACCGTTACGCCCGACACCAATTTCCCTACCAACTCTACGCGTGGAAATGCCTTCGGCGATTTCCACCCTACGCCAGAGCAGTGGCCAGTTTGACGTGCAACCCACCAAAGCCGCCGTTGCTCATCACCACTACCTGCGTCCCCGGCGTGGCGTCGACCTTGACCTTGGCGATGATCGCCTCCAGCGAGTCGCAGACGGTGGTTTCGACCGGCGAGCCGGCGACCGTAGCGGCCAGGTCCCAACCCAGATTCGGCGGTGCGTACCAGATGGCCTGATCCGCCAGCGCCACCGACTCGGCCAATCCCTCACGATGCGCGCCGAGTTTCATCGAGTTCGACCGCGGTTCAACCACTGCAATGATTGGCGTATCGCCAACACGCTTGCGCAGCCCATCGAGCGTGGTGGCGATCGCGGTTGGGTGATGAGCAAAGTCGTCATAGATGGTCACTCCGTTGACCTCGGCGACCTTTTCCATGCGTCGTTTGACGCTGCGAAATTCGCTCAGCGCTTCGGCGCCCTGCTTCGGCAACACGCCCACGTGCCGTGCTGCGGCCAAGGTCGCCAGTGCATTGTTGACGTTGTGCTGGCCGGTCAGCTCCCAGTCGACTACGCCCTGTACGTCACCCTCAAAAATCACCTCGAAGCGCGAGCCGTCGGCGCTCAACAGATTCGCCTGCCACTGCCCGCCTTCGCCGGTGGTCTGCACCGGCGTCCAGCAACCCATGCCGATAACGCGCTTGAGCGCCTGCTCGGATTCCGGATGGATGACCAGTCCTTCGCTCGGCACCGTGCGTACCAGATGGTGGAACTGGCGTTCAATTGAAGCGAGGTCCGGGAAAATATCCGCGTGGTCGAACTCGAGATTATTGAGGATCGCCGTGCGCGGGCGGTAGTGGACGAACTTGCTGCGCTTGTCGAAGAACGCGCTGTCGTACTCGTCCGCCTCAACCACGAAGAATGGCGTACTACCCAGTCGGGCGGAGATGCCGAAATTCTGCGGCACCCCGCCGATAAGAAAGCCTGGGCTCATGCCGGCATGTTCCAGCACCCACGCAAGCATGCTGCTGGTGGTGGTCTTGCCGTGGGTGCCTGCCGCAGCCAACACCCAGCGGCCCTGCAGCACATGGTCAGCCAGCCACTGCGGGCCGGACACATAAGGCAACCCCTTGTTCAGCACGTATTCCACGGCCGGGTTGCCACGTGACAACGCATTGCCGATCACTACCAGGTCCGGCGCCGGTTCGAGCTGACTGGGCTCGTAGCCTTGGGTCAGCTCGATGCCCTGAGCCTCAAGCTGAGTGCTCATCGGGGGATAGACATTGGCGTCCGAACCGGTGACGCGGTGGCCCAGCTCCTTGGCCAGCACTGCCAGCGATCCCATGAAGGTGCCGCAAATGCCGAGAATATGGATATGCATGAATGACCTCTGAAAAACGCCGCGCCGGGCAATGGGATCAGGCGGCACAGCCGCGCCTGTGGGCGCCGAAAACTGCGGCGCAGATTAGCACAGCACTGGCGCTGCCAATGCCCGACCAGCGGTACACCGCACGTCGCCTCGCCAGCCGACGAACGGACTTTGTTCTACGCTGGATGACAGCAGTCCCAACACAATTACAAGCCCCGGAGACTCACCATGCGTTACGCCCATCCCGGCAGCGAAGGCGCTGTCGTTTCCTTCAAGTCCCGTTACGGCAACTTCATCAACGGCGAGTTCGTCGAGCCAGCCAACGGCCAATACTTCACCAACCTGTCCCCGGTTAACGGTCAGCCCATTGCCGAGTTTCCACGCTCCGACGCTGCCGACATCGAGAAGGCGCTGGACGCCGCCCACGCAGCGGCTGATGCCTGGGGCAAGACCAGCGTACAGGCGCGCTCATTGATCCTGCTGCTGATCGCCGACCGCATCGAGCAGAACCTCGAGATGCTCGCCATTACCGAAACCTGGGACAACGGCAAGGCCGTGCGCGAAACCCTTAACGCGGACATCCCCCTCGCCGCCGACCACTTCCGCTACTTCGCCGGTTGCATCCGCGCCCAGGAAGGCACCGCTGCGGAGATCGACGAGCACACCGCCGCCTACCATTTCCATGAACCGCTGGGCGTGGTCGGGCAAATCATTCCGTGGAACTTCCCGATCCTGATGGCCGCCTGGAAGCTCGCCCCAGCGCTGGCCGCGGGTAACTGCGTGGTGCTCAAGCCTGCCGAGCAAACGCCGCTGGGCATCGCCGTGCTGATGGAAGTGATCGGTGACCTGCTGCCACCAGGTGTGCTCAACGTGGTTCAGGGCTATGGCCGTGAAGCCGGCGAGGCCCTGGCAAGCAGCAAGCGCATCGCGAAGATTGCCTTCACCGGCTCGACACCGGTGGGCTCGCACATTATGAAGCGCGCCGCTGAGGCCATCATCCCGAGCACCGTTGAGCTGGGCGGCAAGAGCCCGAATATTTATTTCGAAGACATCATGCAGGCCGAGCCGACCTTTATCGAAAAGGCAGCCGAAGGGCTGGTGCTGGGCTTCTTCAACCAGGGTGAAGTCTGCACCTGTCCGTCTCGGGCGTTGGTGCAGGAGTCGATCTATGGACCGTTCATGGAAGCGGTAATGAAGAAGGTCTCGCAGATCAAGCGTGGCGACCCATTGGACACCGACACCATGGTCGGGGCCCAGGCCAGCCAGCAGCAGTTCGACAAGATCATGTCCTATCTGGAAATCGCCAAACAGGAAGGCGCCGAAGTGCTCACCGGCGGCGCAGCAGAAAAGCTCGAGGGTTCCCTCGCCACCGGCTATTACATCCAGCCGACGCTGCTCAAGGGCACCAACAAGATGCGCGTGTTCCAGGAGGAAATCTTCGGCCCGGTGATCGGCGTGACCACCTTCAAGGACGAAGCCGAGGCCCTGGCCATCGCCAACGACACCGAGTACGGCCTCGGCGCGGGCGTCTGGACCCGCGACATCAACCGCGCCTATCGCATGGGCCGCGCGATCAAGGCCGGGCGCGTCTGGACCAACTGCTACCACCTCTATCCGGCGCATGCGGCGTTCGGTGGCTACAAGAAGTCCGGCGTTGGTCGCGAAACCCACAAGATGATCCTCGACAGCTACCAGCAGACCAAGAACCTGCTGATCAGCTACGACATCAACCCACTGGGGTTTTTCTAGCCCATAAGTTCTAGCCCATAAAGAGTGCCCGCCCGCGCCGAGAGGCGTCGGGCTGGTGCACCCGTGGCTGCACTTCCACTCAAGAGGCTCCCAAACGCCGTAGATCGCGCAAAGGCACAGCGCTTGCTTTAACGAACCTGCCGTACCCGAACCCATCAAAGGATGATCCTCCATGGCTCTCGAACACAGCAGTGCGACACCCGCGACCCACGCCACCGATTTCGAAGCAGTTGGCAGTACCTATTTTCAGGACCGCGAGCTTAAAAAAGGCGCCGCTGGTTGGGTGCTGCTGGTTGGCCTCGGCGTCGCCTACGTCATCTCGGGCGACTACGCCGGCTGGAACTTCGGCCTCGCCCAAGGGGGCTGGGGCGGTCTGTTCATCGCCACGCTGCTGATGGCGACCATGTACCTGTGCATGTGCTTCTCGCTCGCCGAGCTGTCCTCGATGATTCCCACTGCAGGCGGCGGTTATGGCTTTGCCCGCAGCGCGTTCGGCCCGCTGGGCGGTTTTCTCACCGGCACTGCGATCCTTATCGAGTACGCCATTGCGCCGGCTGCCATCGCCGTATTCATCGGTGCCTACTGCGAGTCGCTGTTCGGTATCGGCGGCTGGGCAATCTACCTGGCCTTCTACATCATCTTCATCGGCATCCACATTTTTGGCGTCGGCGAAGCCTTGAAGCTGATGTTCATCATCACGGCAGTCGCCGCGCTGGCGCTTGCGGTGTTCATCGTCGCGATGGTGCCGCACTTCTCCGTCGACAAGCTGCTGGACATCGCACCGACCACGGCCGCTGGCGCCAGCAATTTCCTGCCTTACGGCTATGTGGGAATCTGGGCAGCGATCCCCTATGCGATCTGGTTCTTCCTTGCCGTCGAAGGCGTGCCGCTGGCCGCTGAGGAAACCAAGAATCCACAGCGCGACATGCCGCGCGGGCTGATCGGCGCCATGCTGATTCTGGCCGCGTTCGCCGGGCTGATCTTGCTCGTTGGCCCTGGCGGCGCGGGTTCCAGCACGCTGGTCGAATCCGGCAACCCGCTGGTGGAAGCGCTGACCACCGCCTACGGCTCATCGACCTGGATGAGCGGCTTCGTCAATCTGGTCGGCCTGGCCGGGCTGATTGCCAGCTTCTTCTCGATCATCTACGCCTATTCCCGGCAGATCTTTGCGCTGTCGCGGGCTGGCTACCTGCCGCGCAAGCTGTCGCTGACCAACAAGAACAAAGCGCCCGTCATGGCATTGGTGATCCCCGGCATTATCGGTTTCCTGCTGTCACTAACCGGCCAGGGTGACCTGTTGATTCTCGTCGCAGTGTTCGGCGCGACCATCTCCTATGTACTGATGATGGCCTCGCACATCGTCCTGCGCATGCGCCGGCCGGATCTGCCCCGCCCCTACAAGACGCCCGGCGGCGTGCTGACCTCAGGCGTGGCGCTG
Organism: Stutzerimonas tianxiuensis; assembly: GCF_053470365.1. NCBI lineage: Bacteria > Pseudomonadati > Pseudomonadota > Gammaproteobacteria > Pseudomonadales > Pseudomonadaceae > Stutzerimonas > Stutzerimonas tianxiuensis. The sequence goes on from NZ_JBPVWS010000005.1 coordinate 186,159, forward strand.
GTGCTGGCCTGCATCGCGGTGGTCGCCGGATTTCTAGTCGATCCGCGCGTGGTAATCGCTGCGGCGGTGATTTACGGCATATTCATCGCCTACTTCGCTCTCTACAGCCGGCACCATCTGGTGGCCGGTACGCCGGAAGAGGAATTTGCGGCGATTGAGAACGCCGAGGCGGCATTGCATTAGCGAGCTGTTGAAACGTAAGCGAGGCAGGCAGTACAAGGCGAAAGCGGCCGAAACGGCGGAGTTTACGTTTTGTAAATGAGTACGTTGAGGCCGCTTTTAACGCAGGAATGCCAACGCAGGTAGTTTTCATCAGCTTGCTAAGGGAGGCGGTATGGCGGCATACACCCACAGCGTAGGCGGCACCCAGTGGCGCTTCGACAGCCTGCGCGAGGTCATGGCCAAGGCCAGCCCGGCGCGCTCCGGCGACTTTCTCGCCGAAGTCGCGGCGGGCAGCGATGCCGAGCGGGTCGCCGCGCAGATGTGTCTCGCGCAAATCCCGCTCAAGCGCTTTCTCGAGGAAGCGCTGATCCCCTATGAAACCGACGAAGTCACGCGGCTGATCATCGACAGTCACGACGCCGAAGCCTTCGCCCCGGTCAGTCACCTGACTGTGGGCGACTTCCGCAACTGGCTGCTCGGGGACGATGCAGACGAGGCGGTGCTGAAATCCCTGGCGCCAGGGCTGACGCCGGAGATGGTCGCCGCGGTATCGAAGATCATGCGCGTGCAGGACCTGATTCTGGTGGCGCAAAAGGTCCGCGTGGTGACGCGCTTTCGCAACACCATCGGCCTGTGCGGGCGCATGTCCACCCGCCTGCAGCCCAATCATCCCACAGACGAAGCCGCCGGCATCGCCGCAAGCATTGTCGACGGGCTGCTGTACGGCAACGGCGATGCGGTCATCGGTATCAACCCGGCTACGGATAGCACCAGCGGCATTTGCGAGCTGCTGAAGATGCTCGACGCGGTCATCAGCCGCTACGAGATCCCCACCCAAGGCTGCATCCTCACCCACGTCACCACGTCTATCGAGGCGATTAACCGCGGCGCACCGCTGGACCTGGTGTTCCAGTCCATCGCCGGCACCGAAGCGGCTAACAGCAGTTTCGGCATCAACCTCGCGCTGCTGCAGGAAGGCTACGAGGCAGGCCTGTCGCAGAAGCGCGGCACGGTGGGTGACAACCTGATGTATTTCGAGACTGGCCAGGGCAGCGCCTTGTCGGCCAATGCCCATCACGGCGTCGACCAGCAAACCTGCGAAGCGCGCGCTTATGCCGTGGCCCGTAAATTCAAACCGCTGCTGGTGAACACCGTGGTCGGTTTCATCGGCCCGGAATACCTCTACAACGGCAAGCAGATCATTCGCGCCGGGCTCGAAGACCATTTCTGCGCCAAACTGCTCGGCGTGCCCATGGGTTGCGACATCTGCTACACCAACCACGCCGAAGCCGATCAGGACGACATGGACGTGCTGCTGACCCTGCTCGGCACCGCCGGCATCAACTTCATCATGGGCATCCCCGGCTCCGACGACGTGATGCTCAACTACCAGACCACCTCCTTCCACGATGCACTCTACCTGCGTCAGAGCCTCGGCCTCCGTCCGGCGCCAGAGTTCGAGGAATGGCTAGCGAAGATGGAGATCCTGCGCCAGGACGGCGGCCGCTTGCAGATGGGCAGCCAGCTCCCACCTGCGTTCCGCCAGGCGCTGGAGCGCATGACATGAAGTCCCGTGTCGCGTGCACTGGTCGACCCTCTCCAAGGAGTGCTCCATGAGCCGCCAACCTCCAGCACCCACCGCGATCACCAATCCCTGGGCGCACCTGCGTCAACACACCCCGGCACGGATCGCACTGGGCCGAGCCGGCGCCAGCTTGCCCACTGAGGCTCAACTGGACTTCCAGTTCGCCCACGCCCAGGCCCGCGACGCCGTACACCTCACTCTGGACACCGAAACTCTGGCCATGCAGCTGGAACAACGCGGCCATCGCGTCCTGCAGCTGCACAGCGCCGCACCGGACCGCGACATCTATCTGCAACGGCCAGACCTGGGACGGCGATTAAGCGACGAGTCGGCCGAGCGGGTAGACGCCCACGCGCAGCAACATGGGGCGGGCTATGACTTGGCCATCGTCATTGCCGACGGGCTTTCGGCGCTCGCCGTACAGCGCCACGCCCTGCCGCTGCTACAGCGAATCGAGGAGCAGATCGAGAAAGACGGCTGGAGCCTTGCGCCGATCAGCCTGGTGCGGCAGAGCCGCGTCGCGCTTGGTGACGAGGTGGGCGAGCGGCTGAAGGCGAAGATGGTGGTCATGCTGCTCGGCGAACGCCCCGGCCTGAGCTCGCCGGACAGTCTGGGTTTGTACTTCACCTATGCGCCCAAGGTCGGGCGCACCGATGCCGACCGCAACTGCATCTCAAACATCCGCCTCGAAGGCCTGAGCTACAACCTCGCCGCCCACCGCCTGATTCATTTGATGCGCGAAGCCTGCCGCAGGCAGCTTTCCGGCGTGAATCTCAAAGACGAAGCGGAAATGCTCAGCCTGGATGACGGCAAGCCGAAGGTCGGCAATTTCCTGCTCGGTTAATGAATCGCCTGTCGCGACAGAGGATGCGCAGCCGATTTGCTGCCCGCGGCACGCGACTCAACCGCAGCCGCTTTGACGACTGAACGCATCGATAGGCCAGCGACCGCACCATTTCGCCCATATAGGCGCGCCACTGGCGCACTTACCCCAGAGCCACCCGCTTGCTGCCCATCGCCACCGCGCTTAAGGTGATCGCCCCCAGGTTGGAAGCTCGTTCATGTGGTCTTTTCGCGACTGGCGCCGCAAGCGCATCCTCGCCCGTCTCGCCATCGAACCGGCGCTTTGGCAAAGCGTGCTCGACAGCCTGCCGATTCTCGATGGCCTCAGCACCGAGGAGACCGAGCGTCTACGTGAGCGCAGCCTGCTGTTCCTGCATGCCAAACGATTGACCGCCCTACCCGGCGTCGAACTGGAGCCGGCTGACCGGCTGCGCCTGGCCGCCCAGGCCGAGCTGCCCTTGCTGCACCTGGCGGATCTGGACTGGTATCAGGGCTTCCATGAAATCGTCATCTACCCCGACGATTTCCACAGCCCGCAAAAGCACCGCGACTCCACTGGCGTGATGCACGAGTGGGACGGCGAGCACAGCGGCGAAGCCTGGTTGCAGGGGCCGGTGATTCTCGCCCTGCCAGGTGTCCGGCAAAGCGGCGCCTGGGAAGGCTACAACCTGGTGATCCACGAGCTCGCCCACAAGCTCGACATGCTCAACGGCGACGCCAACGGCCTGCCCCCGCTGCACCGCACCATGCGTATCGAGGATTGGGCTCACGCCATGCAAAAGGCGTACGACGCCCTCAACGCCCGGCTGGACGCCCATCCCCATGCCCACACCGCCATCGATCCCTACGCCGCGGAGAACCCGGCCGAGTTTTTTGCCGTCACCAGTGAGTACTTCTTCAGCGCCCCCGATCTCTTGCACGAGGCCTATCCAGAGGTCTACCGGCAGCTCGCGGCCTTCTATCGACAGGACCCGCTGAAACGCCTGCAGCAACTGCAAGCCAGCCATCCGCAGTACGCGGAACCTCACTGATTTGTGACCGTCGAATGCGCGCATTGCCGGACCAGCGAGCTTCGCCACCGCCGGCATGGCAAAACGCCCGACACTGCGCCTATAATCGCGCCCACTTTTTTCGCCCCAGGCCGCCTTGGCCGACCACGGAGCAATGTTCATGAGCTACAGCAAAGTCCCGGCCGGCAAAGACCTGCCAAACGACATCTACGTCGCCATCGAAATCCCGGCCAACCACGCGCCGATCAAATACGAAATCGATCACGACACTGACTGCCTGTTCGTCGACCGCTTCATGGCTACGCCGATGTTCTACCCGGCCAACTACGGCTTCATCCCGCACACTCTGGCTGACGACGGCGACCCGCTCGACGTACTGGTTGTAACCCCCTATCCGGTTGCGCCGGGCTCGGTTATCCGCTGCCGTCCGGTCGGCGTGCTGAACATGACCGACGAAGCCGGCGGCGACGCCAAGCTGATCGCCGTCCCGCACGACAAGCTGACCCAGCTCTACACAGACATCAAGGAATACACCGACCTGCCGCCGCTGCTGATCGAGCAGATCAAGCACTTCTTCGAGAACTATAAGGATCTCGAGAAGGGCAAGTGGGTCAAGGTCGAAGGCTGGGAAGGCGCCGACGCCGCTCGCGCAGCCATCATGAAAGCTGCCGAGGCTTACCAGAAGTAAGCCGAAGCACTGAAGAAAAGCCGGCCACAAGCCGGCTTTTTTATTGCCTGCATATTTCTAGTCAACAGACACAGCCGCTCTCAGACCCGGCGGATAGCGTAGGCCGTAGACATGTCCGCCTCCTGCTAAGCTTCAGCCGCGAGGCAGATCACAATTCTCCGGAAACTCCACCGCGACCGGGAACCCTGACACCAGTTGTGACTCGTCTACTAAACAGGGCGATTGCCATCAACGTCTAGCGGATTCAACGATGCCTGCCACCTACAACACCGCAATGGTGTGCCTCTCCATCCTGATCTCCATCGCCGGTTCCTTTACGGCCCTGGACTTGGCCAGCCGGGCACGCGCGGCAGAGAACTGGATGAAGCACGCCTGGCTGTGTGCGGCGGCCGTATGCATGGGCGGCAGCGTCTGGTCGATGCATTTTGTCGGGATGCTCGCGTTCGGCATGCCTGGTATGGAAATCAAGTACGACCTGGCGCTCACGCTCTGGTCGCTGGCCGTGCCGATTGTGGTAACCGCTATCGGCTTTTTCGCAGTAAACATCCGCGGGCCTGGAAGCAAGACGCTCGTCGTCGGCGGGCTGCTCATGGGGATCGGGATCGGGGCCATGCATTACATGGGCATGGCTGCCATGACGATGCACGCCGAACTGACCTACGACCCGCTTTGGGTTGGCATTTCGTTCGCCATTGCCATTGGCGCAGCAACCACATCTCTCTGGCTTTCGGCACAAAGTCGGCGCTTTCTGTTGCAGGCTGGGTCAGCCGTTGCCATGGGTTTTGCCGTGGCGGGCATGCATTACTCGGCGATGATTGGCGCGAACTTCACGCCCATGGACGATGCGATGCCGGCCCCGTCCAGCAATCTGGATCTACTGACACTGGCGCTAGCGGTGGCCGGCTCAACATTCGTCGTGCTGTTTCTGGGTCTTACCGCCTCCATGTACGACAGACGCATGGCGATTATCAGCGATCACGAAGCAGCTGCATTGCGCCAGAGCGAAGAGCGCTTCCGGGAGCTGTACAGCAAAACTCCGTTGCCGCTGCATTCGCTGGATGACCAGGGCCGATTGGAATCGGTCAGCGATGCATGGCTCATATTGATGGGCTATCGCCGTGAGGACGTGATCGGCCGCCCACTGATCAACTTCATGACCGAGCGCTCGGCGCGACAAATGCTGGATCAGGACTGGCCCGTACTACTGGGTACTGGCGAATGCCTGAACGCCGAGTACCGCTTGGTCGCAAGGGCCGGTGTCTTCATCGATGTACTGGCTTCCACTCGCCTGGAGAAGACCATCCAAGGCGCACTCATCATTGGTGGGCTGGTAAACATCACCGAGCGCCGTAACGCCGAGGCCGCCCTTCGCCAGGCTCAGAAGATGGAAGCCATCGGCAAGCTGACTGGCGGTATCGCACATGACTTCAACAACCTGCTCGCGGTGGTGAGCGGAAATCTCGAACTGCTGCGCAAGCGGTTGCCGCACGACCCGGCCCGGGCAAGTACCTTGATCGATAACGCGTTGCTGGCTACCCAACGTGGCGCAAGTCTGGTTCAACGCATGCTGGCCTTTGCACGCAAGCAGGAGTTGAACCCCAGTTCAGTCGAACTGCCGGACCTGGTACTGAACATGCGTGAGCTGCTGCAACGTTCAGTCGGAACCGGCATCACCATCGACACGCGGTTTCCGCTCAGTCTGCCTCCGGCCTACGTTGACGCAAATCAGCTCGAAATGGTGTTGATCAACCTGGTCGTCAATGCCCGGGACGCGATGCCGGAAGGCGGCCTGATCTGCATCGAAGGGCAGCTGCGAGCGCTGGAGTCCGCCGGACAACGGGCCCAGGAGTTTGTCGCACTGATCGTGAATGACAACGGCACCGGCATGAATCCGGAAACATTAGCCCGCGCAACCGAACCTTTCTTTACCACCAAAGGCCCCGGTAAAGGCACCGGCCTGGGTCTGTCGATGGCGCATGGGCTGGCCGAGCAGTCCGGCGGCCTAATGGAAATCACCAGCAGTGCGGGCGTGGGCACTACCATCGAGCTTTGGCTGCCCCTGGGCGTGTCTGCCAGAACAGCCGCTCCCGCAGCAGTCGATGACAGTGAGCTGACTACTCTATCGCTATCAAACTTGACGATTCTCGTAGTCGACGACGATCCACTCGTGTTGGACAACACGGTTGCACTGCTTGAGGATCTGGGGCATCGAGTGACTGCTGTCAGCAGTGGCGACGCGGCACTCGACGCGCTACGCCAAGCCCAGCCCTTCGATATTCTGATTACCGACCAGATGATGCCTGGGATGACCGGAACCCAACTGGCAAAGACCGTTAAAGCCGAGCACCCCGCCCTGCCAATCCTGTTGGTCAGCGGCTATGCAGATCTGTCTGAGGAAGGTCGCCTGCTGCACACGCTGGCCAAGCCTTTTACACAGCAGGCGCTGAGCGGTGCGATCAGCGAAGCGCTGGGCCGTCCCAGTTCGAATGTCGTGGTCCCCCTGCTCAGCCGGCGGTGACCCGTCAAAGACGGCAAACAACCTTAACGCCGACGATCCTAGGCCCGACGGGGCTGCCGTAGGGCCGGCCAAGCCGCACACGGTTTCAAAATCGACGAACGGCGGCACCCCGTTTGCAACGTCAACAGCCGAAGCTCTGCCCGCTGATGCCGGGGCTTCTGGTCCTTATAGCAAGGTCTGTTGTGGTCTGCCCCCGCTCGGCTGACTTCACTCCCATCCCCAGCGCACCCACGTCCCTGAAACGCTTGCCGACCTATGGCAGTCCAAACGGTTGGATCGCAACCCTGCCGGCACAACCGTCGCAGGACTCAGGACGGCGTGCAAAGAACGCTAGTCAGCAACCCGCTGCCGCAAGGCAGCCCAGCGATGGGGCAGACCATGGCCGATGACAACCGCAACCCTCCGGGCCAGGACGCCCGCGACAGCAACCCGCGCAACGGTGTCGAGATCCATGACCCCGATGCCGCATCCAGATCGCGCCGCGCCTTTCTCAAGGCGGTCGGGGCGACCGGCCTGGCGGCGGCAGCGGTGCCCGCCTGGGGTCGGGTCGGGTACGTCAATGACGATAAGGAAGAGCCGGCTGCGCAGCACGCGGATGGCGAAGCGGGCCCGGCGGCCGGCCAACAGCGAATCACGCTCAAGGTCAACGGCAAACCCCATACCCTGAATGTCGCGGCCAACATGGTCTTGCTCGACGTGCTGCGACATCAGCTCGATCTGACCGGCACCAAGAAAGGCTGCGATCACGGCCAGTGCGGCGCGTGCACCATTCACGTCAACGGGCAGGCGATCAATTCCTGCCTGAGCCTGGCGATTGCCCACGACGGGGACGAGATCACCACGGTCGAAGGCCTGGAGCGCGACGGCCAGATGCATCCCATCCAGCAGGCTTTCCTCGAACACGACGCTTATCAGTGCGGCTACTGCACCTCGGGCCAGATGATGACGGCCGTGGCCATCCTCAACGATCCGAGCGTGGGCAAGGACGATCTCTCCGTGCGTGAGGCCATGAGCGGCAACATCTGCCGCTGCGGTGCCTACAAGAACATCCTCAGCGCCATCCAGTCGGCGCGCAAGCAGATGAAGCCCGCCTAGGAGATCGCCATGCGCCATTTTGAATACAGCCGCGCCGACAGCGTCGAGCAGGCAGTCGCTACTTATTCCGGGGGCAAAGATGCCTCGTTTCTCGCCGGCGGCACCAACCTGTTGGATATGGTCAAGCTCGACATCATGCGTCCCGAGCTGATGGTCGACGTCAATCGGCTGCAACTCGGTCAGGTCGAAGAACTGGATGACGGACGACTCAAGGTCGGCGCCATGGTTTCCAACGCCGCGCTGGCGCGCCATCCGCGGGTGGAAAAGAGCTACCGGGTGCTGTCCGAAGCGCTGCTGTCCGGCGCCTCGACGCAGTTGCGCAACAAGGCGACTACCGGCGGCAATGTCATGCAACGGGTGCGCTGCCCCTATTTCCGTGACGGCACCTCGGCCTGCAACAAGCGTGACCCGGGCTCAGGCTGCTCGGCCATTGGCGGCTACAACCGCTCGGTGCATGCGGTGCTCGGGACCAGCGATCAGTGCATCGCCAGCCATCCCTCCGACATGTGCGTGGCCATGGCAGCCATTGGCGCCAAGGTCAACGTAGTCGGGCCCGATGGGGCACGTGATATCGACTTTCTAGACTTTCACCTGCTACCGGGCGACAAGCCCTGGGAAGAGTTCGCGCTGAAGGATGATGAGCTGATCACCCACGTCACTCTGGATGCGCCGCTGCAGGGCGGGAAGTCCGGCTATCTGAAGCTGCGCGATCGCTCCTCTTACCAGTTTGCCCTGGCCTCGAGCGCAGTCATCGTTGCGCTCGACGGCAACACCATCCGTGATGCGCGTTTGGCACTTGGCGGCGTCGCGACCAAACCCTGGCGCGCCCTGGAAGCCGAGCAGGCCCTCAAAGGGCAACCGGCTAACACTGCCACCTTCGAGAAGGCTGCGCGCATCGCCATGCAAGGGGCCAAGGGCTACGAGCACAACGCATTCAAGATTCCGCTGGGCCAGCAAGCCATCGTGCGCACGCTGACCAACCTCACCGCCGGATGAAGCCAGCCAATACAGGACCGCAACCATGAGCGAAAAAATCATCGGTGCTGCCAAACCACGCATCGACGGCCCCCAGAAGCTGACCGGCCGCGCCAAGTATTCCTCGGACAACAACCTGCCCGGCATGGTGTATGCCTACGGCGTGTTCAGCACCATCGCCCGCGGCGAAATCACTAACATCGATACCCGCGTGGCGAAACAGTCTCCCGGCGTGATCGACATCTTTCATCACAACCACTTCCCGAAGCTGTACCACACGCCCAGCAGCATGGCGCAGGAAAACAAGGTCGACGAGGTACGCCTGCCATTCGAAGACAACAAGGTCTATTACGCTGGCCAGTTCGTCGCGCTGGTGGTGGCTGACACCTTCGAGAACGCCCGTGCAGCCGCCTACAAGGTCAAGGTCGATTATCAGAAGAGCGCCGCCATCGCCAATCTTGACCAAGCTGTCGAGCGCAACGGCAGCAAGATGCAGAAAAAATCCAACCATACCCGGGGCAATCCAGAGGAGGCGTACGGGAACGCGGCCAAAACCATTGATGCCACGTACTACACGCCGGTCGAGACGCACAACCCGATGGAGATGCACGCCACCGTAGCGGCCTGGAATGACGGCAAGCTGACCATGTACGACACGACCCAGGGCGTGGTGAATGCGCGTAACGTCTATGCCAAGGTGTTTGGTCTATCGCCGGATCGGGTCGAGGTGCTGACGCCGTTTCTCGGCTCGGGCTTCGGCAGCAAGTTATGGCCCTGGCCGAACGCCATTGCCGCGGCGGCAGCTGCCCGTGAAATTGGTCGCCCGGTGCAGCTCGTGGTACCGCGCCAGGAAATGTTCACCACCACCGGCCATCGACCCGAGACGCGCCAGCGTATGCGACTGGGCACCGACGATGCTGGGCGACTGGTCTCGCTGCGCCATGAGACGATCTACACCACGTCGACGGTCGACCAGGTCGATACCTACGTCGAGTCTTGCGGAAAGATGACCCAGGGCCTGTACAGCTGCGACAACCTGAGCGTGACCCACGCAGCGGCGCGTACCAACCGCGGCACGCCTACCTCGATGCGCGCGCCAGGCGCGGCGCCGGGCATGTTTGCGCTGGAATCGGCCATGGACGAGATGGCCGAGCAACTCGGCATGGACCCTCTCGAATTCCGCCGTCGCAATGTCTCCGACACTGACGAGAGCAAGGGACTGCCCTGGTCGAGCAATCAGATTCGTGAAGCCTACGACCAAGCCGCCGAGCGTTTTGGCTGGGCCAAACGCAATCCAGCAATCGGCTCGATGCGCAAGGGCAATGAAATCATTGGCTGGGGCATGGCGAGCTGCAACTGGGAGGCGATCCGCCGGCCCTGCGATGCGCGGGTTTCGCTGCGTGCCGACGGTTCCGCTTTTGCTTCCTGTGCAACCCAAGACATCGGTACCGGCACCTACACCATCGTGGCCCAAGCGGTCAGTGATGTAACCGGCGTGCCGCTTGAGAAGATCGAGGTCGAGCTCGGTGACTCTTCCTATCCGTCCGGGCCGATCTCCGGCGGTTCCTGGGCGACGGCGACCACCCTGCCCGCTATCGCCGCAGCCGGGCGCAAGGCCATCGAGGTGCTCAAGGAGTATGCGACGTCGGAAAACGGGGCCTTTCCAGATGCCAAGCCAGAGGACCTTACTTTCGAAGACGGTCAGCTGAAGAACACCGATGGGAAGTCGATCGGTTTCGCCGAGGTGCTCAAGGCCCGCCAGCTGGCCAGTGCCGACGGTGAGGCGCATACCGAGGGCGCCCCCACCGAGACCTATGCCTTCCGCTCGTTCGGTGCACATTTCGTCGAGGTGCGCTGGGACCCGGGCATCTCCAACCTGCGCGTCTCCCGCGTGGTCAGCGCCATCGATGTCGGCCGCGCCATCAACGCATTGACGTCGCGCAACCAGGTCGAGGGCGCCATTGTCATGGGCATCGGCATGGCGCGTTTCGAGCAGACCGACTACGACCACCGCGATGCACGCCCGGTGAACAATAACTACGCCGAATACCTGGTGCCGGTTCATGCTGACCAGCCGGATGTCGACGTCATCCTGCTCGACTATCCGGACTTCAAGTTCAACGAGTTCGGCGCGCGCGGCATTGGCGAGATCGGCATCACCGGGATACCCGCCGCGATTGCCAACGCGGTCTACCACGCCACCGGCAAGCGCATCCGCGACCTGCCGATCACCATGGACAAGCTAATGGACGCCTCGGCTTCGGTGAAACAGGCGTAACGGCGAGGCTGCTGGAAGGCAGCCGGCTCGCTCAGGCGCGGCCGACCAGACAGCTGCAGGCTCTGGCCGCTTGGCCAGGGTTTTGCTGCCAGAGCTCTGCAGGTGGCGCTTCGGTTCCGTCCCAGCGTTGGGACTGATGCGAGCCACAAATCCGCACACGCACACGCAGTTAGACGAAACGCTTCGACACCACTGCTCACCTGGCGGAAACGGGTCGTCCGACACGAAAAAGCCGGCCTGAAAGGCCGGCTCACGAAGCCGCAAACAGAACGCTACCGATGCGTCTGATTACAGACGAATCGGCAGCGTTCGCCCGTCAGCTCTTGCCTTTCTTGATTGCCTCTCCCGAACCGAGATCGGCTCCGGTCATCGGATCGACGGAGACGTCGGACTGGGTCCGCACCGCCATCTGCTGTACCACTTTCTGCTGCGCCTTGCTCAGATCGACGGAGGGTTTTCCATCTCCGCCGTCTACAGCCGGCTCTGGGTTCTCGACGAACTCCCACTCCGGCCCCTGGTTCCACGGGCCGCGCAAGTCGCCTTCACCCTGCGAAAGGTTGTAGTAGACGTTGGCAAATTGCGGATCACCCGGCAGTTTGCCCTGAGGGAAGTTGGGCTGAATCGCGTGCAAGGCCTTCTCGAAAGATTTCTGGTGCGCAATTTCGCGGGTCATCAGAAATTTGAGTGCATCCTTAATGCCTGGGTCATCGGTCACGTTGATCAGACGCTCGTAGACGATCTTGGCGCGCGCCTCGGCGGCAATGTTGGAACGCAGATCTGCGGTTGGTTCGCCGATGGAGTCGACATACGCCGCCGTCCAGGGCACACCCGCCGAATTGGTCAGCGCCGGACCGCCGCCGTAGAGCAGCGAGGTGATGTGCGAATCGTTACCGCCACCGGTCAGGGAGCGATACAAATCCGCTTCCTTTTCGACACCTTCGGACAACTCACCCTTAGCACCTTTGTTGAGCATGCCAACGATGGAGCCAATGACTTCCAGGTGGCTGAGCTCTTCGGTCGCAATGTCCATGAGCATGTCTTTGCGGCCTGGGTCATCCTCGGCTACGCCTTGGACGAAATAGCGCATCGCAGCGGCCAACTCGCCTTGCGGTCCGCCGAACTGCTCGAGCATCAGGTTGGCCAGTCCCGGATTCGGAGCGGCTACTCGCACGGTGTATTGAAGTCGTTTGTTATGGACGAACATGGTTCACCTCTCAGGTTGGGCTTCCCTAATTCACTGCCTCCTATGTGGTCAAAAATGGTCGCTGCGAACTGCACTGATTGCAGGCGACCCTAAAGATGGAGTGCAAGGCGCGGCAGCCGTCCGATTGTTTTTTTCAATGAAGGCCATGAGAAATAGCAATGGTTTGTCGTCGCTGTTTGACGGTCTCTCGCCCGCCACTTTGCTGTTCCCGTCATGAAAAAACGTGAACGGTTCCAAACGAGACGACTCTATCGAAACCACAGCTTTTGCTGATCGAGGTCTCAGATGCGTCATCCCCTAGGTTCCGTCCGTAACCGCTTCGCCACCTTGATGCTTGCAGCCGCAGCCCTCTCGCTCGGCAGCACGCCAGGCCTTGCTGACTCGCCACAGGTGCTCGGTTGGGTCGAGGAAGGGTTGATCCTTCCTGAAAGGGTCGCGGTGAAATTCAAGCTCGACACCGGCGCCCTGACTTCTTCCATGCACGCGGAAAACATCGATCATTTCGAGAAGGATGGCGAAGACTGGGTACGATTTACCGTCGAGCTCGAAGACATCAACACCGACAAGCAGGTGCGGACTCGCCTGGAACGCCCGCTGATCCGCGACATCAAGGTGCGTGGTGCAGGCGGCGCTGAAGAGCGGCCGGTGGTGCTGATGAAGGTCTGCCTCGGCAGCCAAATGTATGAAGAGCAGTTCTCGCTAAATGACCGGGACAAGATGAATTACCCGGTGCTGATTGGCCGCCGCACGCTGGAAAAGGTCGGCCTGGTGGATTCATCCAAGACCTTTACCATCGAGCCAAGTTGCTCCGAGCCTGAGCAGTAACAGCCATCAAACCCGACCGGGCACTGCGCGCTAGCCAGCACGCTGAGTGCTGCGGTCGGCATCGATCCGCAAGCCCGGCGCTTTTTCTGCAACTCACCCAAGCCCCTCCGGTCAACTGAACAGCAGCCTGTCGCCGCCAGCGAGGCGACATTCCTGGCTGCCTGGGCAGATCTCAGCAAAACGACCGGTCATGCGGGGGATTCGTGGAGCATCAAGGTGAATACCTGAGACAGGGCGCCATGCCATCCGACATGAGCATGGACGCACACATGCAGATGATGGAGCGACGCCGGCTCGCCACGCTCTGGTGCCATTTCGTCAATGCACTGCTGGGGCTATGGGTGCTTAGCGCCCCCTTCATCTTTGGCTACCTGAACATCGCACCAACCGATCTGGACTTGCCGAGACTGGCGGCCGAACGTGACCTGCCGAGTGTCGCCACCCGCGCGCTGCTGATGACCTGGAACGACGTCGTCAGTGGTGCGTTGATCGTGCTGTTTTCGATCCTTTCGCTGAAGCGTATCGCCTGGGCGCAATGGGCTAACACGGTCATGGGTCTCTGGCTGATGCTGGCACCGCTGCTGTTCTGGACGCCCTCGCCCGCCGGCTACGGCAATGCACTTCTGGTCGGCGGGCTGGTGATCGCCTTCTCGACCCTGGTGCCGATGATGCCCGGCATGAGCATGAGCGGCATGATGCAGAAGGCAGCCGTGCCGCCGGGCTGGGACTACAATCCATCGACCTGGCTGCAGCGGTTGCCCATCGCCTTTCTGGCGGTGATCGGCATCCTGCTGGCTCGGTACCTGGCCGGCTATCAGTTGGGGCATACCGCCGGCGCCTGGGATCCGTTCTTTGGGACCGAGCCCAACGGCACCGAGACCATCATCACTTCCGACATGTCCCGCGCCTGGCCGGTCTCCGATGCTGGGATCGGCGTCATGGCCTACATGATTGAGCTGTTGATGGCGGTGATGGGCGATGCGCGGCGCTGGCGGACCATGCCCTGGATGGTCGCCGGGTTTGGCGTGGTCGTGGTGCCATTGGGGGCCGTGAGTATCTTTTTCATCATCGCCCAGCCGATCTTCATCGACACCTGGTGCACGCTCTGCTTGGTCCAGGCGCTGGCGATGCTGGTGATGATGCCTTACGCCTTGAATGAGCTGGTGGCCATGGGGCAATTCCTTAAAGACGCCAAGAGTCGTGGTAAGCCGTTCTGGAAAACCTTCTGGCAAGGCGACGCGATGGAAGGCGCGCGCGAGGACAACACACCAGATTTCGACAACAGCCTGTCGTCCATGGCACTGAAAGGGCTTCGCGGCGTGAACCCTCCATGGGGCCTTGCGCTGCTCTGCATCCTCGGCGTCTGGCTGATGTGCACACGCCTGATATTCGGCACCGAAGGGTCAATGGCCAACAGCGACCACCTGATGGGCTCATTGTTGATCACCGTCTCGGTGCTGGCCTTTGCCGAAGTGGCGCGCCCGCTACGTTTTCTCAACCTGCCGATCGGCGCCTGGCTGATCGCCGCTCCGTCCTTTCTGGAGGGTGCCGGCTTCGCCGCCACCGTTGGCAGCCTGATCGCCGGCGTACTGGTCATTGGCCTGAGCCTGCCGCGCGGACCGATCCGCCACCGCTATGCGGGCTGGAACGCGCTGCTGCGCTAACCCATCAAAGACAAGGAGCTTTTAGATGAGCGACCGCGAACAGACTGCCGTGATCTGTGGAGGCACTGCTGGCGTAGGCCGCGCAACGGCCCATGCGTTCGCGCAGGCGGGCTTTCGTGTGGCGGTGATCGCGCGCGGTGAGCAGGGCCTGGCCGACACACGCAAAGAGCTGGAAGCGGCGGGGGCGAAGGTGTTGGCGATTTCAGCCGATGTCGCCGATGCCGAAGCGGTCGACCACGCTGCCGAGCGAATCGAAGCAGAGCTGGGCCCGATCGAGGTCTGGGTCAATGCCGCCATGGCCACAGTGTTCGGGCCGGTCAACAAGACCAGCGCCGCGGAATTCAAGCGGGTCACCGAGGTGACTTATCTGGGCTTCGTTCACGGCACGCTGGCGGCGCTACGCTATATGGAGGCCCGCAACCGGGGCACCATTGTTCAGGTCGGCTCGGCGTTGTCCTACCGTTCGATTCCGCTGCAATCCGCCTACTGCGCGGCGAAATTCGCGATCCGAGGTTTCACCGATTCCCTGCGCTGCGAACTGATCCATACCAACAGCAAGGTCCGGTTGACCATGGTCCAGCTTCCTGCGCACAACACGCCGCAGTTCGATTGGTCGCGTAACAAGATGGGCAAACGCCCGCAGCCGGTTCCGCCCATCCATACCCCAGAGGTGGCCGCACGCGCCATTTTGCGCGCCGCGACCGATGCACCGCGTGAACTCTGGTTGGGGCGCGCCTCGTTCCAGGCGATCATCGGCAACATGTTCATGCCCGGCCTGCTCGACCGGATGATGGCCAAGCAGGCCTGGAGCGGGCAGATGACTGATGAACCGGCCAGTGATGAACAGCCTGACAACCTGTTCCAGCCGGTCGACGGACTGCACCGAATCGACGGCCGGTTCGGCAGTCAGGTGAAAGACAAGGCCCTCGGTTTGAGTGCCGAAACGGTCGGCAAACTGGCCGCCGGAGGCCTGGCAGTGATCGCCGTACTCGTCATCGCGCTGGTCGCTGCCATCGCCAGCTAGGGCCATGCACGGGCGGCCTGCCACGACCGGCGACCAGCTTTCGATCATTGGCTCCGTCAACCTGCCTTGGTGTCTGTCGAGACAGCTTCGCCCGGAGTCGCTGAGTGGGACTTCAACTCCTGGCGCGCCTGCCGAACGACCGAGAAGCCGGCTGACAACGCAAGCCCGGCCATGACCAGCGCCACGACCAGATCAGGCCAGCCGGCGCCAGTGCCGAACACCCCGGCAGCGGCGATCATTACAGCGACGTTACCAATCGCGTCGTTGCGGCTGCACAGCCAGACCGAGCGCATATTCGAATCGCCCTCGCGAAAGGCATAGAGCATCAGCGCCACAACGACATTGGCAATCAACGCCAGCGCACCGATGATGCCCATGGTCAGCGGTTCGGGCACCACGTCGGCATAAATCGACCAGCCTGCGCGAGCCAGCACGAATACGCCGAACGCGAGCATCGTCAGACCTTTGACCATAGCCGCCCGCGATCGCCAGACCAGCCCCATCGACAACACCACCAGGGTGATCCCGTAGTTGGCCGCATCGCCTGCAAAGTCGATGGCATCGGCCAGCAAGGAAACCGAGCCGGAACGAAGCCCGCTGATGATTTCCACGACAAACATGAGCAGATTGATCGCCAGCGCGACCCACAACGCCTTGCGGAAGCCCGGATTGACCGCCGGGGTAGAGCAACCGGAATCACAGCATCTCGACGACATCGGATGTCCTCCTGAACTATATTCGGAGCCATTGCACACCCTGGAGCAACTCCAGGGTCAAGCCCCATTTACCGAATCAAGCCGACAAGCAGGAGGCCATGATGCGCATAGGCGAGCTGAGCACAGCGGCCGAGGTCGACGTCGAGACCATTCGCTATTACGAAAAGATCGGCTTGATGCCCGCCCCGGAGCGCGGCGCCAATGGCTATCGGTCCTATTCATCCAAGCAGCTGGCGCAGCTGACGTTCATTCGCCATTGCCGCGCACTGGACATTGGCCTGGCTGATATCCGCCGGCTTCTGGAGTTCTCTACCCACCCGGATGCCAGCTGCGGAGACATCAACCTGCTGATCGACGAGCAACTCGAACGTGTCCGCACGCGACTGGAAAACCTCCATGCCCTTGAACGTCAGTTGCAGGAATTGCGCAGCTGCTGCACTGGCAACAGCGCGATGCACGGCTGCGGCATCCTCAACGAGCTGAGCAGTGCGCCGCTGGCTGGCGACGATATGCAGCCGTAGGCAGTAGTTTCTCGTCCGTGGCCATTCCGGGGTCAGCGAGACCTGGCATGCGTACCGTTCCATCCGAGAACAAAACACGGCCTGCAGGCGCCTCGCTGGCACGGGTCGCTGCTAAGAGCTGCAAACGGGATGCTTGGCGCAACAAAGCGGCAGCGATACTCTTCGGCTCTTTTGCCGCGAGCCTTTCCAATGCCCCTGTTCGATATGCTGCTGTTGATCGCCGCCGGCTTTGCTGCGGGAGGCATGAACGCACTCGCAGGCGGCGGCACCTTCTTTTCATTTCCCGCACTGCTGGCAACCGGCTTGCCACCCGTGACCGCCAACGCGACGAATGCCGTAGCGCTCTGGCCCGCCAGCCTCGCCGCCGCCTGGGCAGCACGGTCGGCGTTGCGCCCTCTTGGCCGCTACCTGATCCCCCTGCTGCTGGCGGGCCTGGTCGGGGGTTTGCTGGGCGGCCTGTTGCTGCTGGCCAGCGGCGATGACGTCTTCAGTCTGCTCATCCCCTGGCTGCTATTGCTCGCCACCGCACTGTTCGCCGCCAGTCCCTGGCTGAGCCGCTGGCTCGCGGCGCGCCGCAAGGACACCAATGCGGTGCCGCCTCACGCCCCGACTTCGCTGGCCGCTCACGGACTAGTCTCGATCTACGGCGGCTACTTCGGCGCCGGCATGGGCATCCTGCAATTGGCCGCATTTTCCATCGAAGGCCATCAGCTGGTCCGCGCCAACGCGCTGAAAAATCTGATTTCTGCGGTGATCTACAGTGTGGCCACGGCGACCTTCGTGATTGCCGGACGGGTGAGCGGCTACGAGCTGGCGATCCTGCTGGTGGGCACCACGCTCGGCGGCTACGCGGGCGGCGCGTTGAGCAAGAAACTACCCGCAACCTGGCTGCGTTTGTTCGTCATTCTGGTCGGCAGCGTCATGACGGTTTATTACTTCAAGGCCATGTACCTGCCTTGACCGACAGGCATCTAGCCCGCTCGGCTTATGGCTTCTGCCGCAGAGCTCTGCTAGTGTCGCGCCCGATTCAGAGCAGCCGCAGAGAACAGGTTCCCGCATGGCCCGCAAGAAAGTCGCCCTCGATTTCGAACAATCCCTCGCCGAGTTACAGCAGCTGGTCGAGCGTCTGGAAAGTGGCGAGCTGTCGCTGGAGGATTCGCTGACCTGCTTCGAGCAGGGCATCGGCCTGACTCGCGATTGCCAGGCTGCACTGAGCCAGGCTGAGCAGAAGGTGCAGATTCTCCTCGAGCGCGACGGCAAACTGCAGGAAGCGCCATTCGAGGTGGACCCGGAAGCATGATCGGCGCCTACCAGAAACGCTGCCAGCAACGCGTAGACAGCTGCCTAGACACGCTCTTCTCCCCGCCTCGGCCGCAACTCGACCGTCTCTATCAGGCCATGCGCTACAGCGTGATGAATGGGGGCAAGCGCGTCCGCCCGCTCCTGGTCTACGCCTCGTGCGAAGCGCTCGAGGGCGAGGTTGCGCTGGCAGATGGTGCAGCCTGTGCTGTCGAACTGATTCATGCCTATTCGCTGGTCCATGACGATCTGCCGGCCATGGATGACGATGACCTGCGTCGCGGCCAGCCCACCACACACAAGGCCTTCGACGAAGCCTGCGCCATTCTCGCCGGAGACGGCCTGCAGAGCCTGGCGTTCGAGGCCCTGGCGCTCGATGCCCATAATCCTGCGGATCCGTCACAGCGCCTGGAGATGGTCGCCAGCCTCGCACGCGCAGCCGGACCGGCCGGCATGGTCGGTGGCCAGGCGATCGATCTTGGTTCGGTGGGTCTGAAGCTTGATCGAACCGCGCTGGAGCTGATGCACCGGCACAAGACCGGTGCACTGATCGAGGTCAGCGTGCGCCTCGGCGCCCTTGCCAGCGGCCGTGCCGACGCGTCAACGTTGTCAGCGCTGCAGCAATACGCGCAAGCCGTGGGCCTGGCCTTTCAGGTACAGGACGACATCCTCGACGTGGAAAGCGACACCGCGACGCTGGGCAAGCACCAGGGTGCCGACATCGCGCGCGACAAACCCACCTATCCGGCGCTGCTGGGCATGGACAGTGCCAAGGCTTATGCGCTGGAGCTGCGCGACCTGGCGCTCGCCGCACTCGCCCCGCTCGGAACTAGCGCCGAGCCGCTGCGCCAGCTGGCCTGCTTTATCGTCGAACGCCGCAGCTGAAAGCCAAATCGCAACTGCTCGCCGCTGTGGCTGTTCGGCCCAGCGGTGACCGTTGATGCTTGAGGCGTTCTTATCGTTGTAACCATCGGGTAAACTGCGGCTCTTTTTTCAGCCAAAATGATTCGCCCGATGCCCAAGACGTTTCATGAGATTCCTCGGGTCCGCCCTGCGACGCCCGTTCTAGATCGCGCGGCTACGCCCGAGCAGCTGCGCCGCCTAGGCGAAGCGGAACTCGAAGAACTCGCCAACGAACTGCGTCAGGACCTCCTCTACAGCGTGGGCCGGACCGGCGGGCACTTCGGTGCTGGCCTTGGCGTGATCGAGCTGACCATTGCCCTGCATTATGTCTACGACACGCCGAAAGACCGCCTGGTCTGGGATGTCGGTCATCAGGCCTATCCGCACAAAATCCTCACCGGGCGCCGCGAGCGCATGGAAAGTCTGCGTCAGAAGGATGGCCTCGCTGCCTTTCCGCGCCGCAGCGAGAGCGAGTACGACACCTTTGGCGTCGGCCACTCCAGCACTTCGATCAGCGCCGCCCTGGGCATGGCCATCGCCGCCCGCATGCAGGGCAAGAAGCGCAAGTCGATTGCAGTCATCGGCGACGGCGCGCTCACGGCCGGGATGGCCTTCGAGGCGCTAAACCACGCGCCGGAAGTCGGTGCGGACATGCTTGTGGTACTCAACGACAACGACATGTCGATTTCGCGCAACGTCGGCGGACTGTCGAACTACCTGGCTAAGATCCTCTCCAGCCGCACCTACTCGAGCATGCGCGAAGGCAGCAAAAAGGTCCTGTCGCGCCTGCCCGGCGCCTGGGAAATCGCCCGCCGCACCGAGGAATATGCCAAGGGCATGCTGGTTCCTGGCACGTTGTTCGAAGAGCTCGGCTGGAACTACATCGGCCCCATCGACGGCCATGACCTGCCGACGCTGATCGGCACCCTGCGCAACATGCGCGACCTCTCCGGCCCGCAGTTTCTGCATGTGGTCACCAAAAAAGGCAAAGGCTTCGCCCCGGCCGAAGTCGACCCGATCACCTGGCACGCGATCAGCAAGCTCGAACCCATCGGCGCACCAGTCAAGCCGAAGAAACCCAGCGGTCCCAAATATTCCAATGTGTTCGGCCAGTGGCTGTGCGATATGGCTGCGGCAGACCCGCGCCTGATGGGTATCACCCCGGCGATGAAAGAAGGCTCCGACCTGGTCGATTTCAGCGAGCGCTACCCTGACCGCTACTTCGATGTCGCCATTGCCGAACAGCATGCAGTTACCCTCGCTGCCGGCATGGCCTGCGAAGGCGCCAAGCCAGTGGTGGCGATCTATTCGACCTTCCTGCAGCGTGCCTACGACCAGCTGATTCATGACGTCGCGGTGCAAAACCTCGACGTACTCTTCGCCATCGACCGCGCCGGTTTGGTTGGCGAGGACGGTCCGACCCACGCGGGCAGCTTCGACCTGACCTATCTGCGTTGCATCCCCTGCATGCTGGTGATGACCCCAAGCGATGAGAACGAGATGCGCCGGATGCTCACCACCGGCTATCACTTCGAAGGTCCCGCCGCCGTGCGATATCCGCGTGGTACCGGCCCGAACGCAAGGTTGGAACCGGGCCTCGAACCGCTGGAAATCGGCAAGGCAGTGGTGCGTCGCGAAGGTAAGCAGGTCGCTTTGCTGGTGTTCGGTGTGCAACTGCCGGAAGCCATGCAGGTTGCCGAAGCCCTGGACGCAACCGTCGTCGACATGCGTTTCGTCAAACCCCTGGACGAGGCGATGGTTCGCCAGATGGCCGACAGCCACGACCTACTGGTGACCATCGAGGAGAACAGCATCATGGGCGGTGCTGGCAGCGCGGTCGGCGAGTTCCTCGCTTCGCAGAACCTGAGCACACCGATCCTTCATCTGGGCCTGCCCGACTATTATGTCGAACATGCCAAACCCACCGAGATGATCAAGGAGTGCGGACTGGACGCCGCCGGTATCGAAGCCGCAGTTCGGGCGCGCCTGGCAGACTTGCACAGCCGATCGTAAGGTCCAACGCCACCGCAGGTAGCAGCGAGACGGCTCGCCACACCGCGAAAGTAGCGTCATCTCGATCCGCCCCATGCTCGGCGGATCGAGGACAGCATGATTCGCGCTGGGCTTCTACAGCCGGCTTGGCAGGTCGACCTAGCGCACCATGCGCCACATCAAGATCCAATTGACCAATTCTGACCGTCGAAACGTTTGCATTGAGGCGCGTCATTCATTCGCTTGTCTTTCCCCAGCCCAGGCCGTAAGGTTCGCGCGATTTCCAATCCGCCCAGGTGTGCGCGACCTCCTGGTCCGCATTAAACGGGAAGCCGGTGCGCTCGAAGAGCAAGGCCGGCGCTGCCCCCGCAACGGTAATCGACCGTGATCAGAGGATCACCGCCCGCTCAACCGCCACTGTGCACGTCACGGGAAGGCGAGCACGGTGCGTGTCGAAAGCCCGGAGACCGGCCTGACGGATTCGACTGGTGTTGCGGAGGGCAGCACCGTCAAGCGCGGCTGCTCGTCATTCCGCCCTTGTTCCTGCCCTTCTCAAAAGCGCTGAACTTTTGAGGATCGAACCTGATGAAACTGACCCGTCTTGCCTTGGCCGTGGCGCTGCTGCCGAGCATTGCTGCCGCCCTGGAGCCTTACCAAGCTCCTCCAATGGTCATCACCCGAGCGACTGCCCTGGAAAAGCCTGCTCCGGCCAGCACTCGAGTGATCGACAGGAACGAAATCGAGCGGAGTGCAGCCAGTAGCCTGATAGAGGTGCTGAACGGGAAAGCTGGTATCCAGATCCGTGACACGCTCGGTGACGGCAACCATGCCTCCATCAGCCTGCGTGGTTTCGGGGACAACGCGGTGAACAACGTGCTGGTTCTGGTCGACGGCCGGAGGCTGAACAATCCAAGTCTCAGCGGCCCGGACCTGAATAGCGTACCGCTTGCAAACATCGAGCGGATCGAGATCTTGCGCGGCGCCGGAACAGTCCTATACGGCGACCAGGCTGTCGGTGGGGTGGTCAACATCATTACCCGTCGCCCATCGGGCAACGAAGCCTATATCGAAACCACTCAAGGCAGTCACGACTTGGAGGCGTACCGTGGCCATGTGTCTCAAGCGCTCTGGGGCGGTCTTTCCGCATATATCACCGGCGAGACCCGGAATACGGACAACTATCGCGACCACAACGACGCCAGCTACCGCGACCTGTTCGGACGCCTCCGCTATGACCATGACAGCGGCTGGCTTCTGTACGAATACCAGAACATCGACGATGAGCTGCTCTACCCGCGCAGCCTCACCATCGCGCAACGCCGCGCCGACCGCAGAGCAAGCACCTCGAACGAATGGAACAACAGCAAGACGGACGTGCATCGCTTTGCGGGCGAACAGGCGTTAGGTCGCCATTGGACCGCGAACCTGGACTACAGCATCAGAGACAGCGATGGGGCGGGCCTGATTTCAGGTAGTCCGTTCACAGAACGGACCCGCGTCGAAACCATCAGCCCTCGCCTCACCGCCAATTGGGACAGTACGTCAGGCCGCGGCGAGTGGCTGTTGGGCTTCGATTACCTGAAGGCTGATTACCAGGCAGCGTATGCGTTCTACCCGACGCTAAGCAGCGACGCCGAGCAAACGCAGCGAGACTGGTACACGCAAGTCAACCAACCGCTAACCGATCGCCTGACTCTAAGCCTCGGCTATCGCATCAGTGAAGTGAATGACAGACACAACGGCCGTACGCGCAGCGACAGCGAAGACAGCTCGAGCGTAGCGCTGAGCTGGCAGGTGACTGACCAGACTCACGCATTCATTAAACGCGAGGAAGTTCTGCGCTGGGCCAACGTCAACGAAAACGCGCTCGTCGAGCCTGGCATCGAATTTCTCAAACCACAGACGGGCGAGTCATGGGAAGCGGGAATCGCCTGGCAAGACGCCACCCAACTCTACCAGGCCAGCCTCTACCGGCTCGATCTCGACGATGAGTTGCTCTTCGCGCCTTATGCCTTTGGTGGCTGGGGCGCTAATGTAAACTTGAACCAGACTCGGCGCGAAGGCCTGCTGATCGAGGCTGAGCGTAAACTGACCGATCGACTTCGCGTCGGAGGCCAATACAGTTTTACCGATACGGAGCTGCGTGCAGGTGCCAACAAGGGCAATGAAATCCCCTGGGTATCACGCCACAGTGCCGCCATGCATCTGGACTACCAGATCATTGCTAATCTTCACGGATATCTTGAGGCCATCTATACAGGCCCGCGTTACTTAGCCAGCGATGACGGCCTGGCGCTACCAAAGGAGGGTGGTTATACGTTGTTCAATGCCGCTATCCGGTACGAATACCGAAACCTCAACGCCAAACTTCGCATCAATAACCTGACTGGAAAGCGCTACGACAGCTACGCCGTTTACAACAGCTGGCAAGCAGGCAACAAGGCTTTGTACCCAGCGCCAGAAGAAGATATTCAGCTAAGTGTGGGCTATCGCTTTTGAACCCAGGGGGATAAGGCCGGCTGTCCAGTTCGCAGTGGAGTGCGGGCGTCTTGCGCCCGGTCAGTAAACCGCCTGCCCCATCACCTCGCAGAGCTTCTCGATCGCCCCAAGCATCTGGAAGCTCGGTCGCTCAAGCCCCTTGTCGGGCACTTCCCAGAGTTGCCCTTTACGCACTGCTTTCAGCTGGGGCCAGGCGCTCCATTCGGACAGCTGAGCACCGCTGCCGGCCAGGATTACGTCAGGGTTCCGAGACAGCACGGACTCCACGCTGACCTGCGGCGCGGGCAGCTGTAGATCGGCGAAGACGTTGCGACCACCGCAGATTTCGATGGCTTCACCAATGATCTGAGGTCCGCCGAGCGTGTAAAGCGGGCGATTCCATATCTGGTAGAAGACATCCAGCGGGGGCTCACGGCGATAGCGCTGACGTAGCTGATCCAAACCCTGATTGAACTGGCGCTGGAGTGCTTGTCCCTGTTCGCTTCGCCCCACGCGTTGACCGATCACGGCAAACTGGTTGGCGAGTTGCGCTAGGGAGGTCGGCTGAGCGACAAGTACCGGAATGCCAAATTGAGTGAGCTGGTCGCGCTGCGCACGGCTGATACTGTCTGGCCAGAGCAGCACCAGGGTTGGCTGCAGCTCGAGCAGGCTCTCCATTTCGAGCTGTCCCACACGCCCGACCGAGGGCACCCCCGCCAGCGCCGCCGGCCGCTCGCCGCCGTCGAGAACGCCGACCAGAAGATCGCTGGCGTCCAGCTCCAGCATGATCTCGCTGAGCGAGGGCGCCAGGCTGATTACGCGCTCGACGGCCGGCAATTGCGGCGAAACCAGCAGCGCCAGGCACAGCAGCAACGCATGCATCACTGAAGCTGACGTGGGACGCGATAGAGAACAAGCAGCATCAGGCTGCCGCACACCAGCAGCAGCTGTGCCACCGGCTCGACCCCGAGCGGTGCGCCAACCGCAGCGACCCAGGCCGGCAGCCCGGCAATCCGCAGTGCGCGTAGACGAACATTTCGCAACGCGGACCACGCTGAGGGCTCGGCATCGCTGTCGAACGCTCGCTCGGTTTTAATCAGGGCATGCTTGTACGCGGTGAAGCGCGGCAAGCTGAGAAACAACAGGCCCAGGCCGATAAAGAACAACGGGAACGCAAGGAAATCTTGGTGGCTACCAGTCAGCTCGGGAAGCTGGTTGGCAGCAAGCACCGGCACTACTACCAGCAGCAGTTGCAGCCAGCCGTCACGTGACAGCTGGCGACGGGCAGCAGCACGATTCACGACTGCTCGGCTTCGCCCTGATGGATTTCGCCGAGCATGTGACCGAGCTTGCCGGCCTTGGTAGCGAGGTACTTTTCGTTATGCGGGTTGTGTGCGATTTCCAGCGGCATGCGCTGGGCTACACGAATGCCGAACCCTTGCAGCGCCTTTACCTTGCGTGGGTTGTTGGTCATCAGCTTGATTTCGGCGATACCCAGATGCTCGAGCATTGGCAGGCAGATGGCGTAGTCACGCATGTCCGGGGCAAAGCCCAGGCGTTCGTTGGCCTCGACAGTATCGGCGCCTGCATCCTGCAGCTCGTAGGCGCGGATCTTGTTCAGCAAGCCGATGCCGCGGCCTTCCTGACGCAGATACAACAACGCCCCACGACCCTCGTCGGAGATCGCACGCAGCGCAGCTTCTAGTTGAAACCCGCAATCGCAACGCAGGCTGAACAGGGCATCACCGGTGAGGCACTCGGAATGCAGGCGACCCAAAACGGGCTTGCCGTCGGCCACATTGCCCAGGGTCAGTACGACATGTTCCTTGCCAGTGTCCTGATCGAGAAAACCATGCATGGTGAACACACCGAACGGCGTCGGCAGTTGGGAAGCGGCGACGAACACGACTGACACCGGAGAAACTCCAGAAGGCGGAAAAGCGGATATTGTAACAGCAGTGCTGCGGCAAGCTGTATCGGAAGATACCGCAGACCTCGGTGGATATAGGCAAGCCTCTATCACGAGGGGCCTCGCCTATATCTTCGATTCGAGCTTCAGAACGCCTTGATCCTCGCGCCAGCTGACGCGACTGAGAAAGCTCATGCCAAGCAGGGCGTCGGTAGGTGAGCTGCCTTCCACCACCACGGCTTCGACCCCGAGCACGTCGATCGCGCCGACTTTCACGCTGTTGAGGTTGACCCGCCAGGCCTTGGCCGTGCCGCTTGCCGTGCCGACGACGATTTGCCGACCATCGACCCGATAGTCGATACCGAGGCGCCGCGCCTGGATTTCGTTGATCGCCACCGAGGTGGCGCCGGTATCGACGAGAAACTGAACGGGCTGTCCATTGACCGAACCGGCTATCCAGTAGTGACCGCCCTGCCCCTGAGCGATGCTCAGTTGGCGACGATCAGGCTCGGCAAACCCGGAACTCAGTTCACGGGAAAGCCCGTAATTGCGCTCGACGCCATCTACCCGCAGAACGGCGCCTTTCGAATCTGCGCTGACCACCTCTACACCGCCCGGCCCCACCTGGCCAACCCGTACGAGCTTGCGCTGACCATCGACATTCAATACCGCAGCGCCAGGAAACAGGCCGACAACCTGCACCCGGGGCGCGGCCGTGACAGCGAGCGAGACGAGCGAAAGGCTAACGGCGAACAGCAGGGCAACAGGGCGCATCAGCGGCGGCTCCTAGAATCTGGGCAGGTCGCATTCTTTCATAGAGCATCCAGGCCTTGCAGCGATCCGATGCACAGCCAGAGCCCAAGCCGGGTCAGGCCAGCAACCGCACTCCAATATGCATCACACCGCAAGCGGCGAAGCCGGCGAGGATGTCGTCAAGCATGATGCCCAGCCCACCATGCACCTGACGATCCACCCAACTGATCGGCCAGGGCTTGAGGATATCCAGCAGACGGAACACGACAAAACCGAGCAGCAGCCAGTACCAGCCCGCCGGCACCAGCCAGAAGGTAATCCAGATACCGGCGAACTCGTCCCAGACAATGCCCTCGTGGTCATGCACGCCCAGATCCTGGGCGACCTTGCCACATAACCAGATGCCGAACAGCATGCTGGCGAGGATTAGCGCGCCGTAGCCCCACGCCGGCAGCATCTGCCACAGGGGCACGAACGCCAGCGCCACAAGGGATCCCCAGGTGCCGGGTGCCTTGGGCAGCGTGCCGGAGCCGAAACCAAAGGCCAGGTTATGCCACGGATTGCTCCACACCGAATGAGGGATTGGTTCGGCGACAGGCTGCAGGGAATCGGTCAAACGGTGGTCCTCTTGTTCTAATCGAGCAGCAACGGCTCAGCTCGTGAAGTGGTTGTAGCCCTGATGGCTGACGTCCACGAAATGCCCTTCTGCATCGACCAACCGAACGCCCTCACCCGCGGCCACGTGGCCGATCGCATGAATGGGCCAGCCTTCAGCCTGCATGATGGGAAACGCATCAGCTGGCAAGGTAAACGCAAGAACGTAGTCATCGCCTCCTGCCAAGCCGCACTGCAGCGCCCGCTGGGCACCGGCAAAACGCAGCAGCGAATCCGACAGCGGCACCCTCGCTTGCTCGACGACCAGCGAAACAGAGGACGCGTTGGCAATATGCGTGCAGTCGGCCAAGAGGCCATCGGAGATGTCCAACGCCGCGGTTGCCTTGCCCCGCAGCGCCTGACCGAGCGCGAGCTGCGGTTGCGGCGACCAGTAGCGCCTTAGCAGCGCTGCAGCCTCGACTGAGCTCGCTTCTCGCTCGCCGAGCACCACCGGCAACGCCCCGGCCGCATCGCCAAGCGCTCCACCAACACACAGCAAATCGCCTGGTTGCGCGCCGCTGCGCAACAACGCCTGACCTACCGGTACGCGCCCAAAGACCGTCAGCGTCATGCTCAGCGGGCCGCGCGTAGTGTCGCCGCCGATCAGGCGCATGTCACAGCCAGCAGCCATGGTGTCGAGACCACGGGCGAACTCACTCAGCCAGTCGGGATCAACGGAAGGAATCGTCAGCGCCAGCGTGAAACCAATGGGCGTCGCGCCCATCCCGGCGAGATCGCTGGTCGATACAGCCAACGCACGCTGACCAAGCAGATAGGGATCGCACGGATCGGAGAAATGCACGCCAGCGACCAGCGTGTCTGTGGAAACTGTCAGCTGCTCGCCGACCGGGACGGTCAGCAACGCGCAGTCATCGCCGATGCCCAACGCGACATCGCCGCCAGCCCTGGCACAAGCGGCGGCGGCGAAGTAGTGGCGGATCAGCTCGAACTCACCCATCAGCCGGATGGCTCAGCGCTTGTGTGCGCTGACCTCGGCACTGCGCAGGCTGGGCGCCAGCTTGTCCAGCACACCATTGACGAACTTGTGCCCGTCAGTGGCGCCGAACACCTTGGCCAGCTCGATGCCCTCGTTGATCACCACGCGATACGGGACGTCGACGCGATGCATCAGCTCGAAAGTGGACAGGCGCAGAACCGCCAGTTCAACCGGGTCGAGCTCTTCGAGCGAACGATCGAGATGCGGCACGATGGCGCCGTCGATTTCAGTCTTCGCGCGCGCAACGCCAGTCAGCAGCTCATGGAAGTAGTTGCCATCGACGCCGGAGAAATCGTTGTCGACGCGAAACTGCGCCTCGATTTCGTTGAGGCTTTGGCCGGCCATGTGCCACTGGTACAGCGCCTGCATTGCCAGGCTACGCGCGACGCGGCGCGTTGCGATCTTGCCCTTGGCCTTTGGCTGCGGAGCATCCTGACTGTCGTCGTGATTAAGGCTCACTTGGCCTCCAGCTGCGCCAGCAGACTCACCATTTCAAGCGCAGACAGGGCAGCTTCGGCGCCTTTGTTGCCAGCTTTGGTGCCGGAGCGCTCGATAGCCTGTTCGATGGAATCGACAGTCAACACGCCGAAG
Source organism: Stutzerimonas tianxiuensis (assembly GCF_053470365.1). NCBI lineage: Bacteria > Pseudomonadati > Pseudomonadota > Gammaproteobacteria > Pseudomonadales > Pseudomonadaceae > Stutzerimonas > Stutzerimonas tianxiuensis. Next base: position 214,843 of record NZ_JBPVWS010000005.1, read on the forward strand.
GCGACCGGCACACCGAACTCCATGGAAACCTGCGACAGGCCCTTGGTGCATTCGCCAGCCACGTATTCGAAGTGCGGTGTGCCACCACGGATGACCGCGCCGAGGGCGATGATCGCGTCGTACTCGCCCTGCTGGGCAACTTTCTGTGCGACCAGCGGAATCTCGAAGGCACCCGGCGCGCGGATGATGGTGATGGCGTCTTCGGCGATGCCGTGGCGCACCAGCGCATCGACGGCGCCACTCACCAGGCTCTCGACAACGAAGCTGTTGAAGCGGCCAACGACCAGGGCGAACTTGCCCTGCGGGGCGATGAAGGTACCTTCGATGGTCTTCAGTGTCATAGGTGGTTTCTCATCTCTTTAAAGAACGAAGGCGCCGCGTTGCAACGCGGCGCCCTGACATCGTTTATTCGGCGGGCAGGTATTCTACAACTTCCAGATCAAAGCCGGATATCGCATTGAACTTCATCGGCGAGCTCAGCAAGCGCATCTTTCGAACACCGAGGTCGCGGAGGATCTGAGATCCGGCACCCACGGTGCTGTAAGTTGCCGGGCTCGGAGATTGCTGACGGTTGAGCTGAGCCAGCAGATGCGGTCCGGTCAGCGGATTACCCAGCAGCAGTACCACGCCGCTGCCGGCTTTTGCCACTTCGCTCATCGCCGCGCGCAGACTCCAGCGCCCCGGCACGGTCACCAGCAACAGGTCGCGCAGGGGCTCCATGTTGTGCACGCGCACAAGGGTTGGCTCTTCAGGGGAAATCTCACCGCGCGTCAACGCCATGTGCACCGTGTCTTCCACGTCGTCGCGATAGGTGACCAGCGTGAACTGACCCAGCTCGGTTTCCAACGGCTGCTCGGAAACCCGCTCGACGGTGCGTTCGTGAATCATGCGGTAGTGGATCAGGTCGGCGATGGTGCCGATCTTCAGGCCGTGCTGCTCAGCGAAAAGCTCGAGCTCTGGGCGACGCGCCATGGTGCCGTCGTCATTCATGATTTCGCAGATCACACCAGACGGCTCGAAGCCGGCCATGCGCGCGAGGTCACAGGCCGCTTCCGTATGCCCGGCGCGCGCCAGGACGCCGCCCGGCTGCGCCATCAGGGGGAAGATATGACCGGGGCTGACGATGTCTTCGGCCACGGCATTCCTTGCCACGGCGGCCTGCACGGTGCGTGCGCGGTCAGCGGCAGAGATACCGGTGGTGACACCCTCAGCCGCCTCGATGGAGACGGTGAATTTGGTGCCAAAGCCGGAGCCGTTGCGCGGCGCCATCAGCGGCAGCTGAAGGGTTTCGCAGCGCTCGCGTGTCATCGGCATGCAGATCAGGCCGCGGGCGAAACGAGCCATGAAATTGATGTGCTCGGCAGTCACGCATTCGGAGGCGATGATGATGTCGCCCTCGTTTTCCCGGTCCTCGTCATCCATGAGGATGACCATCTTGCCGGCGCGAATATCTTCGATCAGTTCTTCAGCGGTGTTCAGAGCCATGGTGGCCATTCCTTCTATTCGTTTACCGAGCCGGGTTCAGGTAGCCGTGTTCGGCGAGGAAGCTTTCGGTCAGGCCCGAGGCATTGGGTTCGGCGGCCTTGTCACCCATCAGCAGGCGCTCCAGGTAACGCGCCAGCAGATCTACTTCCAGATTCACTTTCCGCCCGGGGCGGTAGTCGACCATGATGGTTTCGGCCAGGGTGTGCGGAACAATGGTGAGTTCGAACTCCGCGCCATTGACCGAATTGACCGTCAGGCTGGTGCCATCGACGGTGATCGAGCCCTTGAGCGCGATGTACTTGGCCAATTCGCGTGGCGCGCGGATACGGAACTGCACGGCGCGGGCATTCTCTTCACGCGAAACCACCTCACCCACGCCATCGACGTGACCGCTGACCAGGTGCCCGCCGAGGCGACTGGTCGGCGTCAGGGCCTTCTCCAGATTCACCCGGCTACCGGTCTTGAGATCAACGAAGGCGGTGCGCGCGAGCGTCTCACGACTGACATCGGCCCAGAAACCGTTGCCCGGCAGCTCAACGGCGGTCAGACAGACGCCATTGACCGCAATACTGTCGCCGAGCTTGACGTCGCCCAGATCCAGTTTGCCGGTCTCGACCAGCACGCGAACGTCGCCACCCTTCGGCGTCATGGCACCAATGGTCCCGATGGATTCGATTATTCCTGTGAACATGCGGCCTCCCGTGGAAGGCTGTTGAAACGATGCATATGACGAACTCCTGTTTTGGATAAAACAGGGCGCTGCAGATCGATAGGGAGTGGACGCGCGCACGAAAGGCGCCCGTCGAGGCATCCCGCTCTCTCTCATCCGGACTATACCGTCGGCCCCGGAATCACACCGGGTCTGCTGACCTTGCCTGGGCAAGCGCTCGCGGGCTAGGCACTGAACTGTGCCATTACCGCCGGTGGGGAATCTCACCCCGCCCTGAGAACGTGGGCCCTTTCAGGCCCGGCGCAGTTTTTACCACAGTTGCGTCGATTCTGCAGCCGACAAACGACCGCCAGACCGGCGCTGCGGCAGCGAAACATTTTCAAACATCTACGCAACTACCGTTGCGTTTGTTTGTCCATACGCGTCGCAGCGGTCTATTCGCGCAGACGCCGCCAGCTGCACCCGCGCAACACAAGACGATCAGGAAGGAACGTCACGCCCGCAATCTTCGTACCGACACGCCGAGCCAGGATCCGCTCGTAGTTGCAGATCCTCCGCGCCGACCAGGACACGATCAGGACGAACGCTCCGAACCTTCACATGTGCCATGAGGGATGGGTATGTCAGAGGTTACGGCTATGGAACCGTCGGCTGAGGCACATGCTGCCCAGATCGACCGCAAGGGCTACACCGTCATAGAGCACTACATCTCACCCGAACAACTCGAACTGGGCCGCGCCTTCATCAAGCAACAAGCGGCCACCCGCGACGGTGAGTATTTCTGCATTCATGGTATTGAAGAGCTGAGCGGCACCATGTTTGCGGGATTGGCGCTCTCACCGCCATTCAAGGACCGAATGGCGCAGCTTTACCGCCTTCAGTCGGGCCAAGAGCCGGCCACTGAGGAGCAGGTCTTTCCGGTTATTCGCTGTCTGCAAGGGCGCAGTGGGCTCAAGCAATCGCACTTCTACCACTTCGACGCCACGGCCGTTACCGCATTGCTACCGTTGTACATTCCGACTGAAGGCGAACACTGCGGCGACCTGATCATCTTTCCCAATACGCGGCATATCCGATTCAACGCGTTGCGCAACGTTATTGAAAAGGCCGTGCTGCATAACACTGTCAGTCAGAAGCTGGTCGCCTTTGCGGTGCGGCGCGGCTGGCTGAAACCGATCCGCCTGAAGCTGGTGCCCGGCAACCTGTATCTGTTCTCGGGCTACCGCAGCCTGCATGCGAATGACGTATGCGATCCATCTATGCTGCGCGCCACGGCGCTGTTTCACTTCGGCAATCCGCATCACGAAAGCGCGCTGGCGCGATCATTACTGGGAGCGAACAAACGCCGGGCCAAGCTGGACCATAATGGGCTGAGGCCGGTGAACTGAGGGTTTTGCGCAACGGTGCTGGCAGTCTGGCGGCTATCCAGCGCCTGATCAGACGCTGGGGGTGGCGGTGATTTTCCAATCGTCGCCAACTGCCCGGACATCCTTGAACTGCAGTTCGCGCGCCTCACTCATGCGATCCAGCGGCATATCTAGGAGCGGCCGCGCCGAGGAGCCTAGGAACTTAGCGGCGACGAATATCTGGTATTCGTCGATCAGGCCCAGCGCGGCGAAGGCACCGGCCAAGCGCGGCCCGGCTTCGAGCAGCACCTCGTTGACATCGCGCTTGGCCAGTTCATGCAACAGACGACGCAGATCGACACGCCCCGCCTCACAGGGAAGCGCCAGCAACTCATGGCCCGCCGACTTATAACGAGCGGCCTGATCCTCACTATTGCTGACGACCAGTGCGGGTCCAGCCAAAAAGAACGGCGCGTCCAACGGCACACGTAGTCGCCCGTCGACCAGAACCCGCAGCGGTTGCCGTTGCATCGCCAGCGCGGACAGTTCGTCATCCAACCGCAGCTCGCCAGCACGCACAGTCAGCCGAGCGCTGTCCATCAGCACCGTGTCTGCGCCGGTGAGCACCACGCTCGACTGCGCTCTCAAACGCTGTACCTCGGCGCGTGCATCCGGCCCGGTGATCCATTGGCTTTCGCCGCTGGCCATCGCGGTGCGCCCATCCAGGCTCATCGCCAACTTGGCCCGCAGGTAAGGCAGCCCCGTTTCCATGCGCTTGATGAAACCAGGGTTCAACGCGCGCGCTTCGCTTTCCAGCACGCCGCTGGCGACCTCGATGCCCGAGCTGCGCAACAGCTCCAGGCCACGACCGGCCACCTGTGGATTGGGGTCCTGCATGGCTGCGACTACCCGGCCAACCCCCGCCTTGACCAGCGCCTCGGCGCAGGGCGGTGTGCGGCCGTAGTGGCTGCATGGCTCAAGGGTGACATAAGCGGTTGCGCCAGCGGCGCGCTCGCCAGCCTGACGCAGGGCGTGGACTTCGGCATGCGGCTCGCCAGCACGCACGTGCCAACCTTCACCCACCAGTTCACCGCTCTTGACGATGACGCAGCCGACCCGCGGATTAGGGTGCGTCGAATAGAGCCCCTTGCGCGCCAGCTGCAGCGCACGGGCCATCCAGAGGTGATCGTTGGCGCTCATTCGGTTTTGGCGGGTTCGCGGGACAGACGCTCAATTTCCTCACGGAATTCGTTGAGGTCCTGAAAACGGCGGTAGACGGACGCGAAGCGGATATAGGCGACCTCATCGAGCTTCTGCAGCTCGACCATCACCAGCTCGCCGAGCACGCGCGACTTGATTTCGCGTTCGCCGGTGGCACGCAGGCGATGCTTGATATGAGCGATGGCTTCTTCGAGGCGCTCGACACTGACCGGGCGTTTTTCCAGCGCGCGCTGCATGCCCGCGCGGAGCTTTTCCTCGTCGAACGGCTGACGGCTGCCGTCCTGTTTGATCAGCCGAGGCATGACAAGCTCAGCGGTCTCGAAGGTGGTGAAACGCTCACCGCAGGCGAGGCACTCACGGCGACGGCGCACCTGATCGCCTTCGGCCACGAGGCGCGAGTCGATGACTTTGGTGTCATGAGCACCACAGAAGGGACAATGCATGGGCTAGAGCTGTCAGACGTCGGGAGAGCCATGGTAGCGCATCCCGCCAGCAAGACAAATCGAGCGAATTGTTGCTATACAGGCGCGCATCTACGTCATGTTATGGAGCCGTTTGTGCTGTTACGCCACTTTGTTCTACCTGCGCTGCTGCTGGTTCTGGTTGGTTGTGCGAATGAGCGTTCCCAGCGCCCTACCGCGGCCGTCACCTTCGAAGAGCCGCCCGAGGCCAGCACCTTGATGCACGAATTGCACGGCAGTCTGATCGGCGTACCCGCTGACAGCGAAGTCGAGCTGGCGCTGCTGGAGGTCAACCGTCGTGACCAGCCAGACCGACTGCTGAGCAATGTGAGGCTGCAAGGCCGGGGAACCGAGCTGCCGTTCATTCTCAAGTTCAATGCCGAGAAATTCCCCAAGGGCCGGGATGTGGAACTGCGCGGACGCGTGACCCGTTCTGGGCAACTGATCATGCGCCTGCCCGCCGTGCAAGTCAGCAGTTCGGCCAACCAGTCCCTCGGCCCGTTGCATCTGGTGCCAGCCCCATGAAGCCGCCCGCTGCGCTGCAACAGGCACTGGCAGAACTGCTCGGCGATGCTTCGCTGAGCATCGAGTCATTGCCCGGCACGGATATCCAACTGTGGTTGATCGATGCGCTGAACATGGACCGCGCCTTCAGCCCCGAGGAAACCCGGAGGATTCTCGAAGAGCCGCCCTATTGGTGCTTCTGTTGGGCCAGCGGCCTGGTCCTGGCGCGCTGGCTGGCCGAGCGTCCGGAATGGGTGCGAGGCAAGCGCGTCCTGGACTTCGGTGCAGGCTCAGGTGTCGCGGCCATTGCCGCAGCAAAGGCCGGCGCCGCAGAGGTTGTGGCCTGTGATCTGGACCCGCTGGCCCTGGCCGCGTGTCGCGCCAACGCGGAGCTCAACGGTGTGCAGCTCAACTATTCGGACGATTTTTTTACCGAGGCTGACCGTTACGACCTGATCATCGTCGCCGATGTGCTCTATGACCGGGCCAACCTGCCCCTGCTCGATGAGTTTCTCAGCCGCGGCCAGGTGGCACTGGTCGCCGATTCCCGCGTGCGGGACTTTCAGCACCCCCTGTACGAGCGCCTGGATATTCTCGACGCCTGCACCTGGCCGGATCTGGCCGAACCGGCGGAGTTTCGCCGGGTCAGCCTCTACCACGCCCATCGCCAAGCTGTGCCCATCGCAATGTGCTGAAGCGCAGCGCAGGCTTTGCTCTGGAGGACACATGCAGACCGACAAACCATTACGCCTGTTCTTCGCCCTGTCCTGCCCATCCGACCTTGCGGATGCCATCTGCAACTGGCGCGACAGCCACGCGCTGGGCGGTCGCCCTGTCGCCCAGGCCAACCTGCATATGACTCTGGCTTTTCTCGGTAACCAACCGGCAACAGCGGTGGATGGCTTGAAGCAGCTTGCAAACAGCCTGCGTGTTGATGCTTTCTTGCTGCAGCTCGACCAGCTGCAGATGATCGGCAAGAATTTCGCCTGTTTGACGCCCAGCCTGAGCCCCTCGCCCTTGATTGACCTCGTCGGGCAATTGCACGCCGGACTGTCCGCGCACGGTGTCGTGCTTGATTCTCGCCCGTTCCTGCCGCATGTCACCCTGTCGCGGCAGGTTCAAGCCTTGCCCACTATGGAGCCACGGGCTTTTCGTTGGGCCGTGAACCACTTCGGGCTCTACCTCTCAGAAAACACCGCACAAGGTGCTCATTACACCGAGCTGGCAAGCTGGCCGCTGGCTGCACCCTGCGGCTGAGCATCTGCAACCTGCACCCTTGCTTCCGAATCGCCTCGCCCCCACTTAACATGCACGCCTACTTCGCATGTGCCCATTCCGAGAATTTCAATGAGCCAGACTCCCTACATCTTTGACGTCACCAGCGCCAATTTCGAGCAGTTGGTGCTGGAAAACTCCTTTCACAAGCCGGTGCTGGTGGACTTCTGGGCCGAGTGGTGTGCGCCGTGCAAAGCGCTGATGCCGCTGCTGGCGAAGATTACCGAGGAGTATCAGGGCGAACTGGTACTGGCCAAGGTCAACTGCGATATCGAGCAGGACGTGGTGGCGCGTTTCGGCGTACGCAGCCTGCCTACCGTGGTGCTGTTCAAGGACGGTCAGCCGGTCGACGGTTTTGCCGGTGCTCAGCCGGAATCGGCCATTCGCGCCATGCTTGAGCCACACGTGCAGGCGCCAGCCGCGCCGGAAGCTGATCTGCTCGAAACCGCCCAAGCGCTGTTCGCCGAAGGGCGCATCAGCGACGCGGAAAATCTGCTCAAGCAATTGCTGGCCGAAGACAACGAAAACGCGGCAGCACTGATTCTCTATGCGCGCTGCCTGGCCGAGCGTGGCGAGCTTGGCGAAGCCGAACTGGTGCTCGACGCGGTCAAGGGCGACGAGCACAAGCAGGCACTTGCCGGCGCCCGCGCGCAGCTGACCTTTCTGCGCCAAGCCGCTGATCTGCCGGAAGTGGCCGATCTGAAAAGCCGCCTGGCGCAGGACGCCGAAGATGACGAGGCGGCTTACCAGCTGGCCATTCAGCAGCTGGCACGCCAGCAGCACGAAGCGGCGCTGGACGGTTTGTTGAAGTTGTTCGTGCGCAATCGCGGCTACGCGGACGGCCTGCCGCACAAGACGTTGCTGCAGGTATTCGACCTATTGGGAAGCGACCATCCGCTGGTCACAACCTACCGCCGCAAGCTGTATCAGGCGCTTTACTGAGCCATCGACGGAAGCGTCTTCAGCAATAGATCCTCCCGGCTCGGATAGGCCGGCTATCCGTTCCGGGGATGTCCCGTTTCTCATACCCGCGTCCTGGTCCAGCCTGACAGCGCGGCGGATCGGTAGAGCGTGATCCACCCTACCGCTTAATGCATGCCGATCTTTGGGCGATGCTTCGGCTAGCCACTGAGTAGCTGGCGCAACGCCAGGCAATCACGGGCGTGCAGATCGGTCAGCTCAGGCCAGGGATTTTCTGGCAGGTTGACCAGCACGCCGCGCGCGCCTGCCGCCTTGGCGCATTCCAGGTCGAAACGGAAATCACCCACCATCACCAGCTCGCTGGGTTCGATGCTCCATTTGTCCGCCAGGTGCAGCAAGCCGCCCGGATCGGGCTTCGGTGGTGCTTCGTCACGGCCGAGGATGTCTTCACTGGCAAAGCAGTCACCCATGCCCACCGCTTGCAGGGTTACCAGCGCCAGCTCATGCGCATTGCGCGTCAGCACGCCAAGCCGGCAACCTCGGTCACGCAGCATGTGCAGGAGCTCACGGGCGCCTGGCGCGGGTGTCGCCGCATGAGCCAGCTCGCGCTCGTGATCGAGCAGCCAGGCGCGCTTGCTGGCGGCTTCGTCAGACGGCAGCGCAGCCAGGTGATGCAGGATGTCGTCTTCCTGGGGAATGTCAAGCGCCCGCTTGATCGCCGGGAAGTCATGCACGGCAAGGGTCAGGGTGCCGTCCATGTCGAACACCCAGTGCCGCGCATCGGCCAGGCTCACTTCCAGTCCTCACGCACGCGAATCAGGCCTTCCTGCGCCACCGAAGCGACCAGCTCACCCGCGCGGTTGAAGATACTGCCGCGGGCGAAACCACGCGCGTTGCCGGCCCAGGGGCTGTCCATGGAGTACAGCAGCCATTCATCGGCGCGCACTTCGCGGTGGAACCAGATGGCATGGTCAAGGCTCGCCAGCTGGATAAACTTGCTCCAGGAGCTGACGCCGTGTGGCTGCAGGGCGGTGCCGATAAAGCTGAAGTCCGAGGCGTAGGCGACCAGGTACTTGTGCAGGGCCGGGTTGTCCGGTAGCGAGCCATCGGCGCGGAACCAGATGTGCCGAACAGGCTCGATCGGCTGCGGATTGATGGGGTCCTGCAGCGTGACCGGACGGATCTCGATGGGTTTTGGACGGCGCAGCTTTTCCGCCACGCGCGCCGGGACCAGTGGTGTCAGCTTGTGCAACAGCTCCCATTCGCTGAGCAGGTCTTCGGGGCCGACCACGTCAGGCATCGGCAACTGATGCTCGAACCCGGTCTCGTCGGCCTGGAACGAGGCGCTGCAGGTAAAGATGGTCTGCCCTTTCTGGATCGCGCTCACGCGGCGCGTGGTGAAACTGCCACCGTCACGCACCCGGTCGACGTCGTAGACCACCGGATGATGCGAATCCCCAGGGCGCAGGAAGTAACCGTGCATCGAATGCACGTGACGCTCCGGCGCCACCGTCTGGCTGGCGGCGGACAGCGCCTGACCGACCACCTGGCCGCCGAACAGCTGGGGAAAGCCCAGGTCCTGGCTGGCACCGCGGAAGAGGTTTTCTTCGATACGCTCCAGCGACAGCAGGTTGACCAGCGTGTCTAGGGTGTCGCTCATGGTGTAAGTTCCTTTATGTATGCGAGGCACGAGGCAGGCGCGCAATGTTACGGATTCCTCCGAAGCGGCTCCACTGCTTGCGCTTATCGACGCCGTTCAGCCCAGTTGTCCTGCGTCATTCGATACAGCACGTGAGGGCGCAAGGGATCACCCTCGGAAATCATCGGATGGTCGAAGTCATCCTCAGGTTCGTGCCTCATGCCAAGCGCCTGCATCAACGCCAGTGAAGGCTCATTGATTGCTGCCGTGTAAGCCACCACCTCCGGCAGCTGCAACTGATCGAAACCGCATGCCAGCGACGCCTCCGCCGCTTCGCGGGCGAAGCCTTGCCCCCAATGCTCATGGGCGAGCCGCCAGCCGATTTCCACAACCGGGCAGAACGGCAGCGGCAAACGGCTCCAGGACAGCCCGGCTATACCGATGAAACGGCCGTCACTCTTGAGCTCCAGCGCCCAGAAACCGAAGCCGAATCGCGCGAAGTGCATCCGGCTGCGCGCCATCACCGCAGCGCATTCATCGCGTGAGAGCAGCTTGGGGAAATAGCGCATCACCAGCGGATCGCTGCACAACTCATGCAGATAATCGAGATCGGCATCATGCCAGGCGCGCAGGCGCAAACGCGGTGTTTCCAGTTCAATACGTTCCATCGGTTCGTCCGTGCTGTTTCCTTGAAGATTTCGGTGGCGGCTCTGCATACTCGCTGTTGACCTCAATGGGCCCGATTCGATGTCTCTGCCGCTGGTTTTTCACGACGATTACAGCCCAGCCTTGCCGCCGGGGCACCGCTTTCCCATGGAGAAGTTCCGGCTGCTGCGCGACCACCTCGTCGATTGCGGTTTGACCACGGATGCAGCGCTGTTACGTCCCGAACTCTGCCCGCCCGATAGGCTGGCACTCGCCCATGACCGTGGTTATGTCGAGCGCTACTGCAGCGGCGACATGAGCCGCGAAGAGCTGCGCCGCCTGGGCCTGCCATGGAGCCCGCAACTGGCGCAGCGCACCGTACGCGCGGTCGGCGGCTCGCTGCTGGCCGCGGACCTTGCGTTGCAGCACGGGCTGGCCTGTCACCTGGCGGGCGGCACCCACCATGCCCATTACGACCATGCCTCTGGGTTCTGCATATTCAACGACCTGGCCATTATCGCCCTTTCGCTGCTGGAGAGCGGCCGCGTCGGCCGTGTACTGATCTTCGACTGTGATGTGCATCAGGGCGACGGCACTGCACGAATTCTCGAGCAGGTGCCGGACGCGGTCACCGTGTCGCTGCATTGCGATAAGAATTTCCCGACGCGCAAGGCCCGCAGCGACTGGGACATCGGTTTGGCGCCAGGCCTGGGCGATGCCGACTACCTGAAAGTCGTCGACGATACGCTCAGCTACCTGCTGCCGCTGTATCAGCCGGACCTGGTCATCTATGACGCCGGCGTCGATGTACACCGCGACGACGCGCTGGGCCTGCTCGCGCTCAGTGACGAAGGCCTGGCCATGCGCGACAGCGCCGTGATCGAACACTGTCTGGGTCGGGACATTCCGGTGGTCGGCGTGATTGGCGGCGGGTACGACAAGGACCGCGCGCTGCTTGCCCGGCGCCATGCGCAGCTGCACATCAGCGCCGCCGACGCCTGGCAGCGCCACGGCTTAGGCTGACACCACTGGTCACACCGAAGACCGCAGTGCGGAACTTCGATCGACAGCGAAACCCTCACTTCTATGTGTGAATGAACTGCCCCGGCACGTCTGGACCGCTGTTCAAGCACTGGCAAACATAACAATGAGGACGCTCCAATGCTCGAAACTGACCGCGACACCACGGCCTATCGCAACGTTCGCACTCGCTACCGGCCCCACGCATCCTGGAGTGCCGTGTTCGCCGGCATCGCATTGGCTCTGGCCATTTCGTTGCTGCTGCACCTCCTGGGTACAGCCATTGGCACAGCCACCATCGACCCGGCCACCGAAGCCAACCCTGTTGCAGGCCTTGGAAAAGGTGCCGTTATCTGGATGGTGCTCGCCGGCATCGTGTCGCTGGCCATAGGGGGTTATGTCGCGGGTCGCATGGCGCCTCGTCACGGCATGCTGCACGGCTTGCTGGTCTGGGCAGTGACGACACTGGTCACAGTCTATCTGATCGCCAGCCTGGTCGGTTCCGCCGTATCGGGCACGGCCAGCATGGTCGGCTCGGGCCTGCAGGCAGTCGGCTCCGGCATTGCCTCGGTGGCGCCAGCGATTGGCGGTGAGATCAAGCAGCAGGTCAAAGAGGCGGATATCAACCTTGACCTCAGCGACATCCAGGCCGAAATCAAGCAGGCGCTGCGTCAGACCGGCAAGCCGCAGCTGGCGCCACAGAATCTGGAACAGGACGCCGAAGCGGTTCAGCAGCAGGCGCAAACCCGCGTCGAACAGGCTCAACAGCAACCGCAGCAGGCCGATGAGCAACTGACCCAGCTGATCGAACAGATCCAGCAGAAGGCTGAGGAAACGCTGAACGCCGCCGACCGCGAAGCGCTGGTCAACCTGATGCAAGAGCGCGGCAACATGAGCGAGCAGCAAGCCGAGCAAATGGTCAGCCAGATCGAGCAGCAGTATCAGCAGGCCTACATCAAGTTCCAAGAACTGCGCGCTCAGGCCGAGATGAAAGCCCGTGAAGCTGCCGAGCAGGCTGCCAAGCGTGTTTCCCAAGCGAGCTGGGCGCTGTTGATCACCCTGTTGATCAACGCCGTTGTGGCTGGTTTCGCCGGCATGTTCGGCTTCCGCCGTCAGCCAAAACAGTCCGACGCGGTTTAACCCGCTACACCCCGGCGCTCCCAGCGCCGGGGCTTCTTCAACTCCGTAACCCGCCCCACTCTCTCCTCCCTCGCTGCAGACTTCCCATCGCGAACCGCTAGAATGGCCGCCTCCGAACCACGGCCACGTTATTCAATGCGCACACCAGAATCTCGCGTCGCCATTATCGGCGGCGGCCCCGCCGGGTTGATGGCGGCCGAAGTGCTGAGTCAGGCAGGCATTGCCGTCGACCTGTATGACGCCATGCCCTCGGTCGGCCGCAAGTTTCTGCTGGCCGGCGTCGGCGGAATGAACATCACCCATTCCGAGCCTTTCGAGCCTTTCGTCGCGCGCTATCGCGAACGCGCAACGGCGCTTCGTCCTCAACTGGAGGCGTTCACACCCGAGCAGCTGCGCGAGTGGATTCACGGGCTTGGCATCGACACCTTCGTCGGCACCTCAGGGCGCGTGTTTCCCACGGACATGAAAGCTGCACCGCTGCTGCGTGCCTGGCTGCGCCGCCTGCGTGACGCCGGCGTACAGATTCATACGCGTCACCGCTGGCTGGGCTGGCACGCTGACGGCAGGCTCAAGCTGCACAGCGCGGATGGCGACCTAAGCGTCCGCGCGGACGCCGTGCTGCTTGCTTTGGGTGGCGGCAGCTGGGCTCGCCTGGGTTCCGACGGCGCCTGGGTTGCGCTGCTGGAACAACGCGGTATCTCGATTGCTTCACTGCGTCCCGCCAACTGTGGCTTCGAAGTGGAAGCCTGGAGCCAGCATCTGCTGGATAAATTTGCCGGCGCGCCGCTTAAAACGGTAAGCCTCGCAATTACCGGTGGCGCCCCGCGCAAGGGTGAATTCGTCGTTACGGCCAAAGGAATCGAAGGCAGTCTGGTCTACGCGCTGTCCGCCGAGATCCGCCAGGCAATCGAGCAGAACGGCAGCGCTACCGTCACGCTGGACCTGCTGCCCGACCATGCACCGGAGCGTATCCTTCGCTCGCTGGCCAAGCCGCGCGGTTCGCAATCGATGGCCAAGCACCTCAAGCGTCAGCTCGGCCTTGAGGGTGTCAAGGCGGGGCTGTTGCGCGAGCTCGCGCCCGCCGAGGCCTTCGATGATCCGCAGCAGTTGGCAGCCGCGATCAAAGCGCTGCCGATCAGGTTGCTGCGCACACGTCCGTTGGACGAAGCCATCAGCAGTGCCGGCGGCGTGCCGTTCGAAGCACTGGACGAGGGCCTGATGCTGCGCCAGGCGCCAGGCGTGTTCTGCGCCGGTGAGATGCTCGACTGGGAAGCGCCCACCGGTGGCTATCTGTTGACCGCCTGTTTTGCCAGTGGTCGAGCGGCAGCGGTGGGCATGCTGCGCTGGCTGGGGATTGATAGCTCGACCAAGCCCTGAGCGGATGGCGTTCGCTTAAGCCAGATGCCTGAACAGCGCCACGGCGACGATCCCTGCCGTGATCGCCGGCAGCGGCTTCTTGACCAGCAGCATCGTCACCGCGGTGGCCAGAAAGGCTAGTCGCGCGCCGTTATCCCCGTTGACCGCCATCGGCGTCAGCAGGGCCACCAGCACCGAACCGGACATGGCGCTGATGAACTGTTCAGTTCGCCGGCTGATGGGCACGAACGACATGGCAAACACACCGCCCCAACGGGTCACCAGGGTGACCACCGCCATGATCAGAATGATGACCAGCGCTCCGGAACCCGCCGTCTGCAGCGTCACTTCGACTTCTCCATCCAAAGCGCGCCCAACAGGCCACCGGCCAGCGCTCCGACTACCACATGGCTGTTGGCGGGCAGGTACCAGTACGCCAGCATCGACGTCCCACCGGCGACGATCCAGATCACGGTCATCCGCAGATCCTTCTTGCCGCCGACGACCATCGCCAGCAGGAAACAGCCCATGACCATGTCCAGTCCCCAACTGACCGGATCATGGATGGCACTGCCGAAATAAAGCCCCAACCAGGTGCCCAGCACCCAGAACGTCCAGAGCGCCAGGCCACCACCGAAGAGGATGCCAAGCCCCGGCTTGTCAAGATTGAAGGCTTGCATGGACATCGCCCAGTTGGCATCCGAGACGACCAACATCACGGCATAGCGCTTCGCCGGCGGCAAATGGCGCAGATAGGGATACAGCGTCGCGCCCATCAACAGATGTCGCGCATTGACAGCAAACACCGTGACCACCAGCGGAACGACCGGAACATGGGTGCCCCAGAGCTCCAACGAGGCGAACTGCGAAGCCCCGGCGAATACCAGCGCGCTCATCGTCAGGATCGAATAGTCGTCTAGCCCGGCTTGTGTCGCGGCCAGACCAAAGGCCAGTCCGAACACCACGACGAACAGGGAAATCGGCGTCAGCTGCCGGAAGCCAGCCCATACATCAGCTCGGCCAAGCGAGTACAGCTCCGCTTCCGCGTTTGCCACAAGAGACCTCTCAACTATCTGTAAGGATGATTCACGGAAAGCCCCGAGCCGCTGCGGGTTCCAGCGATGCTCGGCGCTGTCGATATGACAGCCGCGTTGACCAGCGTTTCATTCGGATGCTTCTGCTACTCAATGGTGGCGAGGCAACCACAGCGCGTCAGGGCATATGCCGACTAGCGTTTTTTTGCCGGTTTCGAGCCGCCCAGACTAGGCACCTTGCGGATCGGCTTGGCGTTGGGCTTCTCGCTTTCATCGAACCAGTTGCCCAGGTGGATGCGGCCCTTACCGGCACCCTCCTTGGGTTTCTTTGGTTTTTTCGGTTTCTTGATGATCTGCCCGCCCGGCTGGGTCGTCGGCACCCGATGATCCGGGACAAATCCAGGCTCGTCGTGGCGCGGCAGCACCTGCTGGATCAGGGTTTCGATGGCCGCCAGCTGATCGACTTCGTCAGCAGCCACCAGCGACACCGCTTCGCCCGTGGCGCCCGCCCGCCCGGTGCGGCCGATGCGGTGCACGTAATCCTCGGCGACGATGGGCAGGTCGAAATTGACCACCTGCGGCAGGTCATGAATGTCCAGGCCGCGTGCAGCCACATCGGTCGCCACCAACACCTGTACCTCACCCGCTTTGAAGCGCTCCAATGCGCGCAGCCGCGACGCCTGCGGCTTGTCCCCGTGGATCGCATCACTGGCGAGGCCTTCGGCCTGCAGCTCCTCCACCAGCTGGTCGACGCCCTTGCGTGTCTTGACGAACACCAGCACCTGGCCCCAGCGCTTTTCCGCCAGCAGATGCAGAAACAACTCAGACTTGCGCTTCTTGTCGACGGGCACCAGCCACTGTTTGACCGTCTTGGCGGCGGCATTCCGCGGGCTGACCTCGATGGACAGCGGGTCGCGCAACAGCTTCTGCGCCATCTGCCGGATCGCATCGGAAAAGGTCGCGGAAAACAGCAGCGTCTGGCGCTTTTTCGGCAGCGCACTGAACAGCGCTTCGAGCTCTTCGGAGAAGCCGAGGTCGAGCATGCGATCAGCCTCGTCCAGCACCAGCGCCTGCACCTGGCTGAACTTCACGGCATTCTGCCGGTACAGATCGAGCAGCCGACCAGGCGTTGCCACCAGCACGTCGATGCCCTTGCGCAAGGCCATCATCTGCGGGTTGATGCTGACGCCGCCGTAGACCGCATAGGTGCGCAGCGGAAGGTCCTGCCCGTAAGTCTTGAAGGACTCGTGCACCTGTTCCGCAAGCTCCCGAGTCGGCACCAGCACCAACGCTCGGACCGAATTGCTGGTCACCTGCGGGCCTTCATGGAGCAGCCGCTGCAGCAGCGGCAAGGCGAAACCCGCAGTCTTGCCGGTGCCGGTCTGCGCGGCGGCCATCAGGTCGCGGCCCTTGAGCACGGCCGGAATCGCCTTGGTCTGGACGGGCGTCGGCTGGGTGTAATCAAGCGATTCGAGGGTGCGTAGCAGCTGATCGATCAGGCCCAAGGAGGCGAAGGTCATGACGG
The DNA here is from genome assembly GCF_053470365.1 of Stutzerimonas tianxiuensis. NCBI lineage: Bacteria > Pseudomonadati > Pseudomonadota > Gammaproteobacteria > Pseudomonadales > Pseudomonadaceae > Stutzerimonas > Stutzerimonas tianxiuensis. The sequence goes on from NZ_JBPVWS010000005.1 coordinate 231,085, forward strand.
TAACCGGGAAGACGAAAACAGGCTGCGCAGTTTACTCGAAAGCAAGCTGGAAGCTGGAAGCCAAGCGTAGGGTGGATATCGCTGTTTACATCCACCGCAACTCCGCTCGGAGGCATAAGACGCAACCTACAAGCGAAAACAGCGTGGACAGGTCGCACCAACCGGCAAACTCGCTTCAAGCTTCAGCTCGTGCGTTCCAATGTTTAACGCAGCAACAGCTTGCCTTCGATGGGCACGTAGCGCGTGGCGGCGCGAATCAGCGAGTTCGCCGTCAGACCGGGCGCGCCATAGGCTGTCGCCTCCAGCCCCCCGGCGCGTACGCGATCGAGCAGCCGATCAAAGTCGCCATCGCCCGAAGCCAGCACCACCTCATCGACACGCCCGATCACATCCAGCACATCGATGGTGATGCCCACATCCCAGTCGCCCTTGGCCGAGCCGTCGCTGCGCTGGATATAGGGCTTGAGCTTCACCGTGAACCCGAGGTTGCGCAGGATCTGCTGGAACTGCTGCTGCTTGGCATCGCCCCGGTCAATGGCATAGGCGTACGCCTCAACGATTTCACCGCGCTCGCTGACCTCGGCCCACAACGCCGCATAGTTGAAGTGGCAACCGTGGGCTTGGCGCACCGTGTAGTAGAGATTCTGCACATCAGCAAACAGGGCAATCTTCTTCACGCGGCGACCCGGGCGGAGGAATGGCCAACCAGTATGGACTGCGACAGCGCCCGTGTCGCCGGCCGGTCGCCTGGCATAACCAGCCCGATGCAAACCATCTGCATTTGCAATACTTCGTTGAACAAAGCCAGGATCGCTCGCCCGGTCGAAATGCTCACTAGGCCACCACACTGCGCTTCTTCGGCTGTTACCCCGATGATCGTTGCCCCTCGCCTCGCCTGCCTCGTCTACTTTTCCACCGGCCTGTTAAAGTGCGCGCCTGATTTCCCCATGAGCTGCCGCCCTGCGATGAATGTCCTGTCCATCCTCCGTGACGCCTGGTTTTTCTATTCCCGCAACCTGCTGTCCATCGCGCGGCTGTGCCTGCCACTGATACTGCTCGAGAGCATCGTTCGCCTGGCCATCGACCAGCTGTTCGGCAAGGGCGCCCTGCCGGCTCAGGAGCTGCTGGTCGGCCTGATCTTCTATCCGCTGTATATCGCCGCGCTGATCCTGTTTCTCGACACACGTAGCCGCGGTCACGCACCGCCGCTGCGTGAGGTGATGATGCGCGCGTTACCGCTATGGCCATCGATGGCGGTGCTGGCCGGTCTGGGCACCCTGCTGATCATGCTCGGCGCCTCGCTGTTCGTGCTGCCCGGGCTGTGGGTGATGGTCAAGATCGCCTTTGCCGAATACCTGCTGGTGATACGCGGCTTGAGCCCGCTGGCGGCACTGAAGCAGAGTTTCCTGGAAACCCGTGGTCACTTCCTGCTGATACTCGGCTGCATCCTCGTCGTGCTGGCGCCGCTGTGGCTTCTGGAGGCCTGGATGGCCGCACAGTTCTGGGCTGGCGATACAGCGCCAGGCGCGCTCGCCGTGGTGGTCGACTCTGTGGTCGGACTGGTGCAGCTGTTGGCCACGGTCGTTTTGTTTCGCTGCTTCATGCTCTGCAGCGCGCCGGCCATCGCGCGCGACGAATCCAGGTGACGTAGCCGGAGGCAAGAGACGACGTGCGGGTCTAGGCTTGGTCTCCATCCTTTGCGGAGACCGTTCCCATGAGCGATCACAACCCCAGCATCCTTTCCCACGTTTCCCTTGGCAGCAACCGTTTCGATGAAGCGGCTGCCTTCTACGATCAGGCCCTTGCCGCCCTCGGCTGCAAGCGCATCATGGCCCACCCAGGCGCTATTGCCTGGGGCCGTGACTACCCCGAGTTTTGGCTGCAGACGCCGATCAACGGCCAGGCGGCCAGCGTTGGCAACGGCACACATATCGGTTTCTTCGCACCTGACAAGGCTTCTGTCGATGCCTTTCACCGTGCGGCGCTGGCCGCCGGCGCCACCGACGAAGGCGCTCCGGGACCACGCGAAGCGTATGGCGAGCCCTACTACGGCTGTTTTGTCCGCGATCTCGATGGCCACAAGATCGAAGCTGCCTACTGGGACGTCGAGTTGATGCAACAGCTCTACGGCGACGCGCCGACCGCCTAGCCCGTGCCCTGCGAAGTTCGGGCACCGGCCAGCCGCGGTAACAGCAGGTGCTCGAAGGTGCGCGGAAAGCAACGCGCCACCAGGCGCGCACGCCAGTCCAGGTTCGACAGCACCAGCAACCGCCGTCGTTTCAAGGCGCCTTGGTAGATGGATTCCGCCACATCCTGCGGCGACGCCACGCGCCCTACCGTCAGAACCGGCTGGGGCGCGGTGGACCCGTCACCGATCAACACGTTCTTGCGCAGGTCCGTCGCGGTATACCCCGGACACACCAGCATCACATTGACGGCAGTATCGGCCAGCTCGCTGCGCAGGGTTTCGAACAGCCCGTGCAGCGCATGCTTGCTGGCGTTGTAAGCGCCGCGGTCGGGCACCGGCGCGTACTGCGACAGCGAGCTGAGCACGATGATCTGCCCGCCCCGCGAGACAAGGCTCGGCAGCGCCGCCTGGGTGCAATGCAACGCGCCGTAGAAGTTGACTGCCATGATCCGTTCGAACACCGCCAGGCTGGTATCGGCGACGCGGCTGCGATGGGTGATTCCGGCGTTGTTGATCAGCACATCGATACCGCCGAAGCGTTCCACCACCAGCGCAACGGCCCGCTGCACCGCCACGGCATCCGACACGTCGCAGCACAGCCCCAGCGCATCGGCGTTGTGATGGTCCGCCAGATGCTGCACCAGTCCGTCGATGGCGTTCTGCTCGAGGTCGAAGATGACGACCCGTGCTCCAGCCTGGGCCATCCGCTCGGCCAGCGCGCGGCCGATGCCCGCACAGCCGCCGGTGATCACCACCACCTTGCGATCGAACACCTTGCTGGTGAATACCTTGCGATACATAAACCTCTCCATCGAATCATCCGGGCTACCGAACCCGATCAGCCCGGCAGCGCTAGCCTCAAGCATAGCCAGCCTGCTCCTTGTCCGCTGAGGACATCGCCGCGGCGCAGTAGCCTGGACCAGCCCGCGCCCCCCTTCTGGACAGCCGGAGGCGTCGCGCGCCATGCTTGGGCGTGCGCGAATCACAAGGGGCAGTGAATTACCTTGAAGCCATTATTCTGGATACCGTTAGCAGCGGCTCTGGCAGCACCTTGCGTTGCCTCGTCCGAAACGCAGAGAACCCTGACCGTCGGTTACTACGACTTCCCTCCAGCGATCTACAGCGATGCCCAGGGCCGCCCAAGCGGACCACTGGTCGACCTCACTCGGCGTGTACTCGCCCATGCGGGCTTTGAGGCGCAGTTCCGCGGCCTGCCGAGTGCCCGCTTGTATGGCGCCTTGCAAAGCGGCACGGTTGACCTCTGGCCCGGCGCGCCGGGAAAGCCGGAGCTGCTTGCCGATACGCTCGAGGGCCGCGAAACGCTCACCCACATCAGTCTCAACCTCTATCATCGGCCCGACACCCCGCCCCCGAGTATCCCCGACAGCCTGCGCAAACGCGGCGTCATCACCATCGGCGGTTATAACTATTTGCCGCAGGTGAACCGGATGCTGCACGACCCGCAACTGCAGATTCTCCTGCACCGGACTGCCACCCACACGTCGGCGCTGGAGATGTTGAAGCATCGCCGCGCCGACTATCTGCTCGACTATCAGGCCCCGGTGAACCAGGCGATGAAACAGCTCGGCATGGCGGCGCTTCCCCATGTCGAGCTGCATAAGGTCGCCATACGATTCATCGTGTCGCGCCATGCCAAAGACAGCCAGACGGTGGTCGACTCGCTGGATCGCGCCTATGCCGAGATGGCAGCGGCCGGAGAAGATCTGAGCTTGCCTGAATAGACAGACGCAAGCGCACATGGGCGCTGACAGGCATCGGCGGTGATCAGCCCGGATGCACGCTACTTGTGAAGCAGGCGGCGTGCAGCCGTACTTTCAAGTCCCGCGCGGCTTGGCACGCGCGGTGGGCTCTGCTACCAGCGGGTCATCGGGCCAATAGTGTTTCGGGTATCTGCCTTTCAAATCCTTCTTCACATCGATATAGGTGTTTGCCCAGAAGCTCGCCAGGTCCTGCGTTACCTGCACCGGGCGGCGCGCAGGTGACAGCAAGTGCAGCTTCACCGGCAAACGCCCACCGGCGATGCGCGGCGTATCGGCCAGCCCGAACAACTCCTGCAAGCGCACCGCCAGCACCGGCGGAGACTCGTTGTAATCGAGCCGCACCCGCGAGCCGGACGGCACGGCAATGGCGACCGGCGCCAGCTCGTCAAGCCGCTGCGGCAGCGGCCAGGGCAACAAGGTTGCAAGTATGCTGTGCAGGTCGAGCCCAGCAAAATGCGCAAGCCGCGAGACCTTACCCAGATAGGGCAACAACCAGTCTTCGAGTCGTTCCAGCAGCGCCGCGTCGCTGACAGCGGGCCATTCACTGGAGTCAGCTGCGCGTAGGTCCAGCGCTCTGAGCAAAGCGATCCGCGCCTGCCACTGCCGCAGTTCCGGCGTCCACGGCAACAGCTCCAGCCCCTTGCGCCGGACCAGCCCGAGCAGCGCTCGCCCACGCGCTTCGTCATCCAGGCCAGGAAGAGGCTCGCGACTGAGCACCAGCTCACCAACCCGCCGCTGCCGCTCGGCCCGCAGCACGCCTTCGCGCTCGTCCCATTCCAGCTCGTCGCGCAAGCTGACCATCTCGGCCAGCTCCGCCTCGAACAACCCTGAGTCCAGCGCCGCCGCGCGGTAGATGCGCTCTTCTCGCTGGCCCTGACGGCTGCCCAGCTCGGCGATCACCAGCCAGGATTCTTTCATCAGTGCATCCGGCTCACCGAAGACCGCCGCGCGACCGTTGGCTAGGCGGTACTCACCACCACCGTCCCGACGTTGGCGAGCGATACGGTCGGGATAGGCGAACGCCAGCAGCGCCCCGTGCCAGCGATGATCGGTCGCATCGGCAGGAGCAGCCGCCGAGGCACCTCGCAGCAGGCTGCGAAACTGTCGCGCCAGCTGGCGCACCCGCTGCGCGCCGGAATGCCGGCCCGCGCTGCCATCGAGCAACTCGAGACGGGTTGAGATGTCCACCCCGCCGCCGCGCTGGATATCGCGCTCGACCAACAAGGCGGCAATGTCGGCAGCCAGCGACGCCAAGCCAAGTGCCTGGCCACGCAACAACAGATGCGCAATACGCGGATGCGCCGGCAACTCAGCCATGGCTTGGCCGTGCGCGGTCAACTGCCAACCGCCACGGACATTAATACTGAGTGCACCGAGGCGCTGGAGCAGGTCCTGCGCCTGTCGGTGGGCCGCAGCAGGCGGCACATCGAGCCAGGCCAGTTCATCCGGTTCGACACCCCAGCGCGCCAACTGCAGCGCGACGCCGGCCAGATCGGCCTGGAGGATTTCCGCGTCGCCATAAGCTGCCAGTTGCGCGTGCTGATCCTCCGACCACAGCCGATAGCAGGCGCCAGGCTCCAGCCGCCCCGCGCGCCCGGCCCGCTGGGTCGCCGAAGCACGCGAAATACGCCGGGTTTCCAGACGGGTCATGCCACTGCCGGGATCGAACCGCGGCACCCGCGCCAGCCCGGCATCGACCACCACCCGCACGCCCTCGATGGTCAGGCTGGTCTCGGCAATGTTGGTCGCCAGCACCACCTTGCGCTTGCCCGCTGGCGCAGGCTCGATGGCGGCGCGCTGGGCGGTCAGCTCCAGCTCGCCGTGCAGCGGACAGAGCATTACCTCGCCTCGATCTGCCAGCTGCTCGGCCAGCAGATCGTTCACACGACGTATCTCAGCCTGGCCCGGCAGGAAGACCAGTACGCTGCCGGATTCCTCATCCAGCGCCTGCATCACCGTCTGCACGACCCGCGGCTCGATGCGTTCACCGGCCTGAAACGCTCGTCCCCAGCGCTGCACGACCGGAAACATGCGGCCCTCGCTGCGCACCACCGGGGCGTCATCCAGCAAAGTCGACAGCCGCGCGCCTTCCAGCGTGGCGGACATGAGCAACAGCTTGAGCGGTTCATCGCGCAGCAGCACGCGCGTATTGAGGGTCAGCGCAAGGGCCAGATCGGCGTCCAGGCTGCGCTCACGCATTTTGCCATTCGCATGGATTTATCATTAGATACCTAAACCCAGCAAATACGGGATCTTCCACCCCAAAGCAAGGACAAGAATTCGTTGACAATCATCAGCAGCACCCTGTTCTTACCCAACTATCCATTCCGAAAAATTTCGGAGCCCCTAGCCAAGGCCTTTCAAACCCACGCGTCGTCGGAGTTGATTAACGTTCCGCTGAAGCTGCTCGAGTGCTACCTCCAACTCATCGAGGCAGAACTCTCCTACGTCCATCTGTCGAGTCGAAGCTGCGAGCCGATCATCATCGGTTTTGTCGGTGCATTGCGATCAAGAACTTTGGCCGATAGCAAAGAGCCTGTTCGGATTCGCTGGGCTCGACGTTTCGTAGAAACACTTACAAGTCTGCGCGACGAAATTCCAGGCATGCCCAATTTCGACTATTTGATGGCCGACCTCGAAGAAGGGAAAGAACTCTGGGATTCCCAGCAGAAAAAATTGAACCCATTGGCCTTGCGCTATTGGAACGGATGGCAAGTCGACTCCCTAAAAGGAGTACCAAGTTTTCTCGCGCTGGGAGAACTATGGCACTCCCATGGCCCTGAGTTTACAGAAGAGTACTACCGGACATGGAAGACTTTTTCGGCCAAGCAAGCAAGATGCAACACCACATTGTGCAACAAGCTGGCCAGCTATTTATCGAAGAACTCTTTGGAGTGGCCAACTACAACCTTCCAAAACCCAGAAAATATAAAATCATTCTTTTTGCACTTCATGAAGGAGCACTTCTTAACCGCATATAGAGAAAATCTAAATATACCAACCCAGATAAAAACGTGGAACAGGTTCATATCGAACTGCGAAGAGGCCTTTATACAATCAGGAGTTTGGGCAACCCCTTTTGGGGATGGACTACCACGGCCCATCCGCCCCAAACAACACAGAGCGCAAACAAGAGTGTCCGTGTCTGATGAGGGGGTGGAAATCCATGAAAAACTTATCACTAGAGTCCCTCTCGAAATAACTGATAACGAGGCAATAGAAATATTATTCAAAAGTATCCACAAAGACATCGAAACCGTAAAATCCTGGGCAACAGAACAAGCCAATGAACTTTACTCGAGAGTCCAACTTCGTATACTCGCAACCACACGGATAAACTCCTCGGAAATCAAACCTCGAAAAGGCTGGCAGCGTCGGAGTTACGATCACGAATCAATTTGCGCGATTTTTCAAAGCAACGGCTTTCCATCCTCGCGCATGGACTTCGAACACCAATACGGATACACCATATTATCTGCTGATGTCGCAAATATACTTGGACTTCCGGCTGCTGGCACTCTTTATCCCTACCAATGCTTACTGGTAGCAGAGCACAATGAGATCACAGAATCTTTCCTTAAGAATTTTCGTTTGTATGACGACAAAGGTAGAAGATCCGGCTTTGTGAAAACCGACACCGGGTATCAGTTGGTCGGCTTCAAGGATAGAAGAGGTGGAAAGCTAAGCGAGCAGAAAATACAACTAAACGCGAACTCAACAAAGCGAATCTTCGAAGTAATAAAGATCACAGCACCGTTAAGAAAATATCTCAAGGGAATTGGCGACAGCCGATGGAAGGAGTTATTCCTGACCTGCGGGAAGGGTTTCGGTCACCCGCGGACCGCTGTAATTCCGACTTGGAACAAAGCGCTATTCGATAAACACACACGGATTTTTGAACGACTTGCACAACAATTTTCAAATCATACTTCCTTGAGGGGTACTGAACTAAAAAATTTCTTATCTCGAGTCACCCTTTCTAGTCTTCGAGCCTCATGTGGGGTAGAGGTATATTTAAAAACCCAAAGCGTCGAAGCCATGTCCAAAGCGCTCGGCCACGCAAACCACGACTGCCTGCAACTTTCTCACTACCTGCCGGAGTCAATACTAGCCTTCTTCCAAGCCCGCTGGATAAGAATTTTTCAGCGCGGCTTAATCTGTGACGCGATGAAAGATAGCAGCTTCCTCATAGAGGCCGCAGACTTCGAGACAATGGAAGAGTTAAATCTATTTCTTAAGAACCATGCACTAAAAGACATCCCTGACCACCTGGTCAACCCGGAGAACACTCAAACAACTGAACCCTATTCAGCGAATCAGTACTCAGAGGTCTACATCTCAGTGGATCCAGGGATAATGACCGCCCTCGTATCATTAGAGAAAGCAGTGGCTACAGCGGAACGACCCGAAGAAGTGACAGGAGTAGCACGATACTGGGCAGATCTAACGAAGGCCGTTGTTGCCGAGATCAGAAGGGATAATGACGCACTACTGAAAGACCACCTTTATGTCGCCGAGCAGAGGTGTAACCCCCGCAGAATGGAGAAGTTGATATATGAATGTTGAATTACCAGCAGAGCTAGACTTCCTAAAAGCGTTCTACACCGACCCTAGGACAGAATACAAAAAATCAAGTTGGTTGCTGAGTGATTTCGACTTGCACATATGGAAATATGATTTCAATTTTGCGACCCCCAACACGATCAACTGGGACATTACATTAGACGACGAAACTTCTCTGCTTGCCCAAAAAAACAAGCCATTACTAGACGGGCTAAAGTATTTTTTAACAACATCTACACGTTCTGTTCGAGGATCGGCGATCGAATTAGGTTCACTAGCCGCACAGATGACGATGTTTAACAGGGCCATTCACGTTGCCGATTACATTCTTCTGAATGCAAAAGAATATCAGCTATCCAGATTCGGATTGGCTGGAATCAACAGCCATCACATGAAGAGAATGCTAGACGTCTTCTCAAGCGTCAACGGTTCGGAAGAGTCGGTTTACGAGTGGACCAAGACTATCAGCAAATTTTGTTTAAGCTTAATAAACACTTCCAGTTCTATCGAACTCGATAGCATTCTAGATCAATATCCACGAATGCGCATTGTGACTGACGAACAACTAGATGAGCATCACCTGGAAATACCTTTTGATTTAATACCTTATGCAAGAGCTGCCTTGCATTTGCATGGATATTATAAAAAAAGATCAACTGCTGGAGTCCGCACCCCTAACACCTTGCAGCTAGCGAAATCGCTTTATGCCAACACACTGAAAGGCGGGCATCTAAAACTAAAAACATTAAGCTCATTAGAATTCTATACTGATAATGAGAGAGAAATAATATCGAGAGAGTATCCCGGTTCATCGGTCAGGACAGGTGACCATGAAGCAATGACATCCGGTCCATTTCGCGCCTACAGATTTTTAACATACAACCTTGGAATTCTTCATGAAATTGGGCTTCCAGCTCCCGAAGTATCAGAGCTGAAGCAGATACTTGATTATGAACCATCACTCTCTGAAGCTGCTCGGTTTCGGACGCTGCCGTACCCAATAGTGAGAGACGCCTTCAGAAAATCAATCGAGTACCATTTCAAGTATGGAGAACTTCTAATAGAAGGTTTCTGCCGCATGGCAGAGCATTGCAACCTCAATGGAATTGCCCCTACGCAACTTACCAATGGAGAGTTACAAGACATTATGCCCCCTGAGCTTATCGACATGGGAATTAGGAAGCTTGGGCTTGTATGTCAAACGGTGTCTATTAGGCACGGCGCACTGAGAAAGCAGTCAAATTACTTCATAGAACTCAGAAATAATGTGGGACTGATTGAGTGCTTACGCATCTATATTGGATGTGTCCAGATGGTAGTTGGAACAATCATGGCTCGCCGAATAGGAGAAATGCTCGATTTGCACTCGACTGACTGCCTAGATAAAAGCGAAAGATGGTTGATCTTCTTAAATAGAAAAAGCACATCCAACCTGTTCGGCATAAGACAACGCCAAGCACGCCCAATCGAACCCATTGCCGTAAAAATGATTAAAAACTTAATTTCCATGCAGCAGAGACTTTTAAAAAGCGGATTCATAACTGAAATGACTAGCCTCTTTGCCCCCCCCGGACTCCTCGGAAATGCCGGGCTTAGTCAGCAAACAATGTATGCCTACAATAGAAACCTAGACTTGTTGTGCGATTATTTCGAACTACCACTAAATTCAAAAGGAGAAAGGTACTATATCCGACAACATCAACTTCGACGCTTTTTCTCCATGGTATTCTTCCACTCGAGCAGTTTTGGAGGACTGGAGACACTGCAGTGGATGCTCGGGCACACCGACATGCAGCATGTTTGGAATTACATTACTGAGTCCACTGATGGTGCAGTTTTGCGTAGCGCTAAGGCTCAGTTCATAGCAGAAAGCTTGCATAATGGCGATATCACTGCTTACGAAGATCTAGCCGAAATACTAAAAATTCGTTACAACACAGATAATTTTGCTCTAGTAGACACTGCTGAACTTGAAGACGCAATCACCGACATGATAAAGACAGGGAAAGTCCAGATTGAGCCAGAGTTTTTCACAGACGAAACCGGCCAACATATGCGCGTGGTAGTAAAAATTCAGAGCACAGACTAAATGAAAAAAATCTCCGACCTAGAGCCACATGCTAGCGCCACATTAATAACCAGTGAACTTTTAAAGCTAATCTACCGTAATCCTGACTATTTTTCCAAAAACGAGAACATTCTAAAGGCTCTCAGAAGCCAAGGAGCGCTAGCCAAGCTCGAATTCAATTTCGAGGACTCAGGGGCTATAAAGTCAAAATCCCCAATGAGCATCAACACTTTAAAATCTCACGCCAACTTACAGTTCAAGGGAGGATTTAAGGAACTTGATACCCTCCGCCTAGCGGCATTGAGGGCCATTGAGAAGGTCAATGGCAGCAAAGAGGCCACTTCAACAAAACGCACTAAGTCCGGACTTTCGCGACTAGTAACTGAACTAGAGGAGAGACTTGATAAGCAGCGCTGCGCCAACATGGTCCTCCTCCAGGGATTAAGCCTGGCAATTAACGAGTTAAGAAATATACGTAGCAATCTAGATCCCGCTCTACTTGAAAAGCGGGCAAGCGATGCCGTTCAGGCACTTACTGCTCTACTGAGCCTCCCTCCAGAACAGCCACCCCCCCCCTCCCCTTCTTCCGGAGACGGGCGAGTTACGCGACTGGAGGAGTATCGCAAGTGACAAACCACCTTCGCCAACAACTATTTAAACCACTTAAAGAGCTAACACTCTTTAGCTACCATGTGACCGCCCTGGCCGAGGTGGAAAAGGCCTATCAAGGCACGGCGGTAAAGGCGGAAGCATTGGGGAGTATGCATCCAAAATAAGCCCACTAGTTCGCTACTGCTTCAGATACCGAACTGACTTTATAGGACTGTCTGACCAACAGTTCTCAGACTTCATTGACGAATTAAGAAAGGAGCGATCTGTCAACGATCCCACTGTAAATAGGCGCACCGAAACTACACTCCTAGCAATTGGTAGGATCTGTCTAGATTTTTTGCAATTCGTAGGACGTCTTTATGGCGACGATGCATTTGTATCAGAGAATGGAACCATCCGCGCCGTAATGAAAACATTTACTATCACAACGCGCTCAGGAAGAACGATAAAGCGGAGTTATCTGCATCACCACTCTCTTCATGTATCTGGAACGCGCTACCACACGCGCGATCCGATCCCGAGCGAACATATAAAGCTTTTGCGAGATTCAGCAAACAAAATCCACCCATCGAGACACCTTCAACTTCGACGGAATCTGGTGATTTCCTTGCTTGAGCATACGGGCGCTCGACGCAGCGAGATAATTGAAATTACCGTTTCGGACATACGTAATGCCATGAACATGTCGTTCCCATTGCTACGTCTGCGAACCTTGAAACGTGGAACCTATTCCGAGCGTTTTATCCCGATTTCAAGAGTGGTACTAAGCGAAGCTAAGAAATATATTCAGTTTGCCCGCAGAATATCTCTTCGCAACTTCAAGGACACGGATCACGACAGACTCTTTGTTCAAGAAAAGACTGGTAAGCCGCTCGGTGCCTGCAGTATTACGAATGAAATGATTCAACTTAGAAGTCACGCCGGCATCGAAGAAAAAGTCTGTGCACACATGTTCCGCCATGCTTTCATCACCAATCTTTTCGTACTCCTAATCAAAAGACACAAGTTCAAGCAAAAGGACGACTTCAGAAGCGCCCTGCTTAATAGCAAAAAGTTTCTTTACGACGTCATGCTGTGGACTGGCCACAAAGATCCCCTCTCGGTAGAACGGTATATTCATCTTGCATTCGCCAAACTTGATGGATACGAAGACATCGTTTCATCTGCCCATATAATCAGGACTAACCGTATATATGACCAGGCCGAGGAGCTACTTCTGAACGCATTAAAAAATGGTATGCCAGTTGACGAGTACGTGCGTGAACTGGAGAAGCTAAAGCAACTTCGGCAAGAAGATCTCAAGAAAGAGACAAAGGAAGAGGAAGAGGAAGAGAATACGGAGTCAGTCAAAAGCTGGGAGCATTGGCATAACCACCTTTGAATGTTGCGATACAACTCGCTTCACTGCCGAAGCGTCCATAAAGCGCGTGTCTAATGACGACGACGTTTACCGGTCGTTCACTGGGGCGAAAGAGACAATCCGCTCCTGCCCGTGCAAGGTGGCATCCTGAATGCCCGACTCAATCCGTAGGGCTCTGTCCGGATAGATGTCCTTGAGGTTCGTCATCACCTGACCCTTGTCAAGGCTGAAGATCACTTGGCCGTTGTGATCAACCAGGAATGCATGGTCGATGCCGCCAAAGTCCACGACATCTATGATCCTCCACTAGGGTGTCAAGGGTGAACCGTCGCTTAAGTTCCGGAGCACACATTTACAAAGGGCCGAAATCTGCAAAAAACGGGCACGTCGACTCTACGAATGGCAATACGGTAAAACTCGCACGGCCCTAGTACGCCGGTTGACTGGCACACTCAACAGAGAGCCAACCTGCGTTGCTCTCGAGGCAACACTGGGTTCCGGTTCACACGCCCGCATTGAGCAACAGCCTACGATTTTCGCGGCTTAGCTCTAGCTGTAGCCTGGGCCACAAGCGGGTCCTCAGGCCAGTAATGCTTAGGGTACCTACCTCGTAAATCTTTCTTCACTTCCGCGTAGGTATTGCGCCAGAAACTCGCCAGGTCCTGGGTGACCTGCACCGGGCGCTGGGCCGGGGACAGCAGGTGCAGCTTGACGCCCTGACGGCCACCGGCGATGCGCGGAGTGTCGGCGAGGCCGAACAGCTCTTGGAGGCGCACCGCGAGAACCGGCATCTCGTCGCTGTAGTCGAGGCGGATGCGCGAGCCGGAGGGCACTTCCAGCGTACGCGGCGCCAGCTCGTCGAGGCGTTGCGGCAGCGGCCAGGGCAGCAGGCCATGGAGGATGCCGGCGAGGTCGAGGTTGGCGAAATGGCTGAGGCGGCTGACCTTGCCCAGCCAGGGCTGCAGCCACTCCTCCAGGCTGGCCAGAAGCGCCGCGTCGGAGAGGTCTGGCCATTCGCTGCTGCCCGTGTCGGCCAGGTCCAGTCGGCGCAGCAGCGCCACCCGCGCCTGCCACTGGCGCAGCTCCGCACTCCACGGCAGCAGCTCCAGCCCCTTGCGTCGCACCAGACCGAGCAGCGCACGCGAGCGGGCCTCGTCATCCAGTTCGGCAAGGGCTTCGCGGGCCAGCACCAACTCACCCACTTTCACCTGACGTTCGGCGCGCAGCACACCTTCGCGCTCTTCCCAGTCGAGCAGGTCCTGGCACCTTACCTGTTCGGCCAGAGGGCCGTCGAACAGTGCGGGATCAAGGTCGGCCGCGAGATAGATGCGCTCTTCACGCTGGCCCTGGCGGCTACCGAGATCGGCGATCACCAACCAGGGCTCCTTCATCAGCGCATCCGGCTCGCCAAAGGTGGCTGCACGGCCATTGGCCAGCCGATAATCGGCCCCTCCGGCACGACGTTGCTGGGCAATGCGGTCCGGGTAGGCGAACGCCAGCAGGCAGCCGAGCCAGCGCGGGTGATCCGGATCGGCCACCGGCTCGCTGGCCGGGCCACGCAGGTAGGAACGGAACTGCCGCGCCAGCTGGCGAGCACGCTGCACGCCGCCACGAGCGCCACGCGCTGCCTTGTCGTTACCGGCCAGCAAGGCGAGGCGGCTGTGCAGGTCGGCACCGCCACCACGCAGGATGTCGCGCTCGCCCAGTAGGGCGGCGAGGTCACAGGCCAGGCCGCCGAGTCCCAGGGCGTGGCCACGTAACAGCAGGTGGGCAATGCGCGGATGGGCGGGCAGTTCGGCCATGGCCTGGCCATGGCGGGTCAAGTTGCCATCGTCGGCCAGTGCGCCGAGGCGTTGCAGCAGGTCACGGCCCTGGGCGTAGGCAGCCGTGGGCGGCGGATCGAGCCAGGCCAGTTCATTGGGATCACCAATCCCCCAGCGCGCCAGTTGCAACGCCAGTCCGGCAAGGTCGGCCTGGAGGATTTCCGCGCTCCCGTGGGCGGCCAGTTGCTCATGCTGGGCCTCAGACCAGAGCCGGTAGCAGGCACCCGGCTGCAGACGGCCGGCACGGCCGGCACGCTGGGTCGCGGAGGAGCGGGAAATACGCTGGGTGTCCAGGCGAGTCATGCCACTGGCCGGGTCGAAGCGCGGTACACGCTCCAGGCCCGCGTCCACCACCACGCGCACGCCATCGATGGTCAGGCTGGTCTCGGCGATGTTGGTGGCCAGCACCACCTTGCGCTTGCCCGCCGGTGCCGGCTCGATGGCCGCGCGCTGGGCAGCGAGGTCCAGTTCACCGTGGAGCGGGCAGAGCAGGATCTCTGACCGGCCAGCGAGGCGCTCGGCCAACTGCTCGGCGACGCGGCGAATCTCCGCCTGGCCGGGGAGGAACACCAGCAGGCTGCCAGGTTCATCGGCCAGGGCCTGGAGCATGGTCTGTACCACCCGGGGTTCGAGCGCCTCGCCGATCTGACTCGGCCGCCCCCAACGCTGCTCCACCGGATACATGCGACCTTCGCTGCGTACCACAGGCGCCTCGTCCAGCAGGCGCGACAGGCGCTCGCCTTCCAGCGTGGCGGACATCAGCAGCACCTTCAGCGGCGGTTCGTCGCGCAACAACTCACGGCCGTTGAGACACAAGGCCAACGCCAGATCGGCATCGAGACTACGCAGATGATACTCATCAAATATGAGCAGCCCAACGCCATCTAGGGCAGGATCGTCTTGAAGCCGACGAGTAAGAATGCCTTCAGTCACTACTTCAATTCGAGTCTGTGGTCCGACCTTACTCTCCAAGCGAATTCGATAGCCGACTGTTTGCCCAACGCTTTCTCCCAGCTCGCTCGCCAGTCGCTCAGCTGCGGCTCTGGCAGCTAGTCGACGTGGTTCGAGCATGACAATAGTCTGGTCGGCCAGCCAAGGCTCTTCCAGCAGCGCTATTGGTACTCGCGTTGTTTTGCCTGCCCCCGGCGCTGCCTCAAGTACAACTTCATTACGTGCAGACAAGGCATCTCTTAAAGCGGGCAAAACAGATTCAATCGGCAACAAACTCATGATGGCTCCTAGCTGAGCCACCAATTATAGATACGAGGGAAGCTGTTACGGCACGGCGGTATGTCAATCACGCCCAGTGCACGGCTCCCTTCGGGCCGCTCAGAGATAAACGGGGCCTATTTAAACGGCATGATGGACATCAAGGCCACAGCCAGCATCTGCCCCTTGAACACCTGACGAGGGGGATCCTCTTGCCAGTGTTGCGCCCCGGCTCAGCTGGCTCCGTGATCCGAAAACATCGGATCATTTAACAGCCAGCTGACTAACACCGGATGTAGAGGTCCATGCTTGTCGGCCAATAGGGAAAGCTCTTGCTTGGATCGCTCTTCCACTCGACCAGCCAACCAGACGGCTTCTGCTGTCGGGTAATGCCGAAGTAGATTATTTGCTTGGTACCGTACGTTTTCAGGAAGGCTCGTGTCCCTAGCCAGCTCCTGTAGGAAGTCCCGTGTTTGAACAACGCTACGGGTGCGCTCATGGGCCATCGTCATGGTATTGCTCCTGAAATGTCCGCGGGGAGAGGCGGCTTCTCGTCACTCAACATGAGTCGTCAGCCTCTCCGCCTCACTTTTCGATCACTGCATTGAGCGCGCCAGAGCCATCCCATATGGGGTAAGGGAGCCCTTTCACCTTCTTATCCTCGACGAGGAAGGCCAGGCTATAGCGCGCGCGGGTAATCGCGACGTATAGCTTGTTTCGCGACTCCTCCGTCTTATCCTTGTCGAACACTTTGGCATTTCCGCCAATGAACTTCAGATGTTTATCTGACGGGATCACAAGCACTCGATCAAAGCCTAAGCCTTTGCAGGAACCGAACGTATAACAGATAAGGTTACCCGGTAGGTATCCAGTGCCGGTGGTGGACGACCAGCGCAGTACTTGAGGCTGAAACGCTGCCAAGTAATCGCTCACCTGAGATTGTTTCACTATGAAGGTGCCATGGTGATGCGATATTTCGTCTGGCACTTTCTCGACACCTGTTACCGTCTTGTCATACAGCCCCAGGTGGATCGTGTCGGAGAGGTCGCAGATTTCTTGTATGCACCTGCGATTCTTCGGCATCGAATGCTTTTCGAACTTCATTTTCCCGACGAAGTAATCGACCTTCTGTTGAGGCGTCTGCGGAGCCTTATGGCCGAACGTCGTTGTGTAGATTGTCTGTCGAAAGTCGCCCACACAACAGATCGAGTCGACCATGACCTTGTTGAGTGATTTGATCACGTCGTAGTCCCAACCGACCAAATCCTGCACTTCATCAAAATAGACCCTTTGATAAATCTCCTTCAACCGCTTGGCAGGGGCATTTTTGGATAGTTTCGCAATGAGGGTCGCAAGCTTTGCCAAAAACCCGGAGTACGCCTTTGTTTTGCAGGGCGTCAGGTAATGCAGTGGATTGATCGTGCCATCTTCCGATTTTTCAGCTCTGCCTTCAATGTAGTAGGTTGTACCTGATATTAAGTGAGGGTTGTTCTCAGTGAACGAGATAGTCGTGATCCGATCTGGAAATACCTCGCTCTGATAGGGACGCACCATATCTTCCAGGTAAAAAGAGAACAGCCCCTTGACGACGAAGTGCTCACTGCTAGCACCGTACAACTCAACAAAACGAGAGCGCAACTCTGCCTGATTATTGGTTGTATAGGTGACTACAAGCACACGTCCACCAGCCTTGATGGTCTCAATGGCTTCAGTAATGATCTTGTGCGTTTTCCCTGATCCGGCGCCTGCGACCCAGAGTTCGTTAGGCAAAATCGAGCACCTCGTCTAGAAAGGCTGGGTACTTGAAGTCCAGTGCGCCATCGAACAGTTTGACCGCAGAGTCGACCTTGCGAGCGCCTTTACCGTTGCCCTTTACGCTCTTGAACCAACGGATCAAATTTTCCCTTCGATCCTCCAGAGAGACCTCTGCGTTGTAGATATTGAAGGTTTCCGTCGACAAGACTTCCTTTGCGAAAGCGTCAAGGGTTTTAATGTCAACTGCGTTGGCATAAATCATCGCTGGCTCAAGCGAAAATTCGGCGTCGTTCATCGACGAGTACAGCTTGATGTTAGGAAACGCAGCGTATTCCAGACGTCCTTGTACAACGTTACCGTTATAGTCGCCGTCATTATCCCTGAGCACATGGATCTTGGTGCCGATCTCTTTACCGACTTCGATGAACGTCTTGAAACCTACACCGCGTACCACGATGATATCTATCCCGTCCTGCTCAGGCAGTCGGTTGTGTTTTCGTTGGTAGATTTTCTTGAGCACCAGTTCGTCCGACGGCCCCTCGACCAGGATGACCTTGCCCGACAGTGCCACCCGCAAGGTGTCGTAGCCAGGAAGACGCTTGAGGGTCTTCACCACTTTAGCGTCTAGCGTGTGCAGCCTTTTGTACCCTGACTGCACAAGGCAAATTTTGTCGATACTCAGCTTGTTCAACACATACGAGCTGTGGGTGGTCAGGAACAGCTGCTTGTCTCCTCGCTGGGTTTCGATGTAGTGCACAAGCTTGTTCAGATTGGTGTGAGATAGATGATTTTCGGGCTCTTCCATCATCACCAGATCGATGTCGTGGGATTTGTTCTGAATGGCCAGTTTAATCTGCACATTGCTCTGTTCACCCTTGCCGATGAGGTGAAAAGGCACATCATCGACCTCAAGCTGTAGGCCGGTCTGGATGGAGCCCGCAGGTAACGTACTTGCTGCAATGGTGAGCTTGCTATCGGTGATAAGGTGACCCGCATCAAGGCTGGCATTGACCGTCCTGACCTCCCCGGAGTTGTTAAACACCTGCAGGTTTTCACGATAATTGAGGGTCAGCTTGACGAGCTCTTCCTTCGCCAATGCGGTGTTGAGAATGCTCGAAATGTACTGGTTCTTCCCCATGGTTGGGTGGATACGTGTGGGGTCGATGTACAGCGCCTTAAACTTCTTAGCGATCGGTTTTATCGGATTCCAACCGAAATCGAGCCATTCCACCTTATAGAATTCGATCGGAATGCTGGTGATGTTCGGCTTGGTCAGCAGGTGGCTCTCGTATACGGCCTCCAGCGACGGGTCGAAACAGGCTTGTACCAAGACGCCCTGGGCGTCAGCCTTGAGGCTGTTGTTCGAGCCTCGGTACTCAGGCACACCGTCAATGTAGGCTTCGATGATAAGGCTGGGCAGGTGCTTGGAGCTCAAGTCAGAGGCGAGAAACCGCGTGACGGCATCCTGATTGAAAAGATCAGGGGAGAACTCGCCGTTGAAGGGCCGTCCACGATGATTGTAATTGAGCACAATTTCTAACGCTTCCAAGATTGTGCTTTTACCAGCATTGTTGTCGCCGACGAAAATATTGACGTCGTCGTTGAATTCTAGAAGTTCGTCGCGAAATTTTTTGAAGTTGATCAGCTTGATGGCTTTAACGTGCACTCTAAATCCCTCTAGGCATCGCTTGATAATGGCGTATTACCATGGCAAATGAACCGTACCTTGGGTGGTGTGTGCTGTCCATATGGCTATCAGCTGAAGACGAACGTCTAGAGCAGTTTTGAATCACCTCGAGTGCCGTGGTCACATCTAATGCCTGCTTTTGGCCCAGAGTGTGTAAAAACGCTTCGTCAAAATTGAAGTGCGCGCGTCTACGTGAAATCTGAAATTTTTCGGCACCTCAGCAGATGTGGATTTCGCCCAGATGCGCGATTTCCAGTCCGGTTTTGAGTACCTGTCGCGCTCGAAAACGTTTTTACACAGCCTCGGCCGATTGCAGCCGGTGACGACAGGCACCTGTCGGCCAAAAGCTGCCTGTCGTTGAGTGCAATTTTTGACTCATGGCTGCCAGCAACGGCAGCAGTTAAAATGCTCAGAGACGATCACTCAACGAGCAATAGACCTAGTTTGTTCGACCGAGCTAGATTAGTAAAAGCTCTTTCACTTTTTGCTTGATTTCAGCAGGGCTTTCTTCAAATCCGTATTTACCGGCATTATCTTTAGAAGAGTTATATCCCAAGAAATAACCATTGTATTGAAAGTAGTTAGTGTCAATTTTTCGCCTGCTTGGCTTGCCTTTTTCCAGCATATCCAGAAGCGTTTTTAAGTGTGAGCGTGTTAGCCAGAATTTTAGAAGTAATCCGCTCCCTAGCACTTCAGTGCCGATCATTGGAGCTGCTTGAAAGCCCAAGGCCTAGCTCAGGGCTAGTCGTCTACACCAGTTCCGCTATGTATGCTGAAGGGGGCCCAACCACTCTACCTGACCAGCAACCTCAAGCGCTTCGGCGAATTCAACCTCAAGCTAAACCGGCCACCGGAGCCCTGGATCAAGGACTCGGTGTTCCAACAAGCTGCCGGCTCGCTGCGGGTGATCAGACCTAGCCAGCTAGATACCGAGAAAACGCCATGATCAACATTCCTCCCGCATCCTTCCGCCTTACACCGTACGGCGAAGTGGACGCCGTGGCGTTGGAAAACCTGCGCGACAGCTTCGACACCTCTCAACTGCTCCGGCTGGTTGATCGCTTGGACGTCTGCTTGGTGGAACTGGGTGGAATCACCTCCATTCGCGACGAGCTACTGAGATTGCATGCGATGGCTCTGACGATAGTTGAGGGCATCGCTCTTACGGTGCCTGCCGAGAGTGCTTGTATCTGGACAGAAGCCCAATCTCTACAGATGGATCTTGAGGCACTGGTTTCTTGGGCGCGCTCCGCTCAGCTCATCATTGCGCCGCTGATCAATCTTGCTCCACAGCACGAGGCATGAGCGCTCTCGCCGATTTCGACGAGGCTCAACTGTTTCTGACCATGGCTGGAATCGCCCGTAAGTAGATCAATTCACCAATCAGTTCTACGAGTGTCTGAGTAATCACAGCCGCCGCGGCCAGCGCGCGAATGGACTCCGGGAGCGCTAGGGCCAGGGGAAGCACTACAAGCGAGTTGCGAGTGCCTGAGCTAAAGGCCACTGCCCGTGCGGCAGAAGCCTCCAAGCCAAATAGCCGGGAGCTGAGTACGCCGAGGGCCGGAGCGAGTAGTAGAAACGCTCCGTATACCGGAAGCAACGGCGCCAGGATGTCGAGTTGGTACACGACAGCCGCGATCTGCGAACCCACCACCACGATTAGAACCAGGGCCATTGCAGGCACTGGCAGCCAGGCCCAACCTGCGCTCCATGCGCGAAGCAGCAGAGATCGGCGTCCGCCAAATTCGGTGAGCACAGCCGCTACCAAGGGTAGGACGATCAGTAACAGGAAGGCTTCTGCGAAGGGCCACAGCTCGATCACTGTGCCGGCTTCGGGGCCAAGGATTAGCCGCAAGTAGAGGGGCAGCAGCAGAAGCTGGAGCAACAGCAGCAATGGCGTCGCCGCGAGCACCAGACGAGAGTCCCCTTTGCCCAGGTGGGTGAAGACCACCACGTAATCGATACAAGGCGTCAGCAGGACAAGCAGCGCGCCGACCAACAAGGCCTTGTTCGATGAGAGCGGCCACGTCACCAGCCACACCATCAATGGCACCAATAGGAAGTTGGCCAGCAACAAGGCACCGACGAAGCGGCGGTTGGCAAAAGCTTCTCGCAGCTCCAAAAAAGGAATCTGCAGAAACATGGCATACATCAGCACGGCAATCGCCGGTGTGATGGCCATGGCCGCCACACCGGTGAATTGCGCAGAGCTCAGGCCTGCAATGGCAGCGGCCACCACCGCCGCGAAATAAAATGCTATCTGGTGTTCTTCCAGCCAGTCCCGCGACATCTGATATCTTCCCTTGTTGCGCAAGGGCGACATTCTCCCACTGGCATCGGATTTAACCCAGCGTTGAGGCTGGTTGCTTTTCGCTTTGCCGTTGGGCGAAGTCCGCAACGGTCCTAACAAGTCCTGCCGATAAGAGGATGCATGATGTTTCGAAATAACTGGATGGCGGGTCTGAGGCAAGTGCTCGCCATCGCCAGGAGTTAACCGCAATGAATCCTCAACCTTCAGGCATGCCCTGGAACCTGCTGCTGCTAACCTGGCTGGTCGCACTGGTATCGACCCTGTC